>JBEEHC010000124.1:0-11405 GCA_041167205.1 Verrucomicrobiota bacterium | reverse complement strand
TGTCCCTACTCTTCGCGTGGACGGCACCGGCGCGCAGCTTTCGGTGCCAAACATGGACACCTTCGCTGCCGGCGCGGTTGCGCTTACCAGTGGCGGTTCCGCGACGCTACGCAGTCTCGGCATCGGTTCTTCTGACGGCCAGGCTAAGGTGAGCGTCGGGGGCGATCCGTCGGCCACTTCGTCCCTTGCGGTCATGGACGAATTGTTCGTGGCGACTGGCGCAAGCGTTGGCGCTCTCGACATCGGCGCTGGTGGCCGGGTGAACGTGACAGGTTTAGGTGCCGTTTATATGGGGAGCGCGGGGCAGATTAATGTCCACGACTCGGGTGCGCGCCTGACCATAACCAACAGCGGCAACATCCAAAATTACGGCGCCCTCAATATCACCGGTGGCGGCGCAGTGAACATGCCCGCGCTCGCATCCCTGGATGTCAATCTTAGCGGCACCGTTCTGGTCTCCAACAGCGGTTCTCAATTAACCACTGGAGCAATCAATCTCTCTGGGAGCAGCAGTCTCGCCACGAGCGACGGCGGCCGCATAGCGATTGGTTTTATCCTGGATGTTAAGAGCGGCGCCGTCAACACCAACGCCGGCGGCAGCATCGACATCGGCTCTTTCATCGTTCCCGCCGACGACGTCGAAATAGTCGTTCACCCTTTCGGCAGGTTGAACGTGGACGGTTCGGTCAATGGCAGGGTCAGGGTTCTGAACCTCGGCTCGCTGAGCGGCTCGGGTACGATCAACGGCGAAACAATCAATAAGAACGGGAGCACGCTTGGGCCTGGCAAATCGCCCGGGAGATTGACCATTCAGGGCAACTATACCCAGGAAAGCGGCGCGCTAATGCGGATCGAAGTCGGTGGCACCGATGCGGGAACAGGCTACGACCAGCTTCAAGTTAGTGGCGCAGCCGCCATCGCCGGCAATCTCGACGTCTGGCTCGTCAACGGTTTCACGCCGACGGTCGGCCAGACCTTCCGTATCGTGAATGCCGGTTCCTTTTCCGGCGCTTTTTCCTCGATCGCTGGGCCGAGTCAGGCCGGAATTTCCGTTTCGAATGATCCCACCGGCGTGACGGTCACGATTACCAGCGTGGTGGCGGGAGCACCCGTCATTAGCAGCCCCACGACAGTTTCCGGCGCGCAGGGGACACCGTTCAGTTATCAAATCGCCGCGACAAATAACCCGACCAGTTTCGGCGCGATGAACTTGCCAGACGGCCTTACGGTTGACCACTCGAGCGGCCTAATCTCCGGCACGCCAGCTCAAGCCGGCAATTACGTCGTCCCTATCGCCGCCAACAACGCGGCCGGCTCCGGCCAGGCTGTTTTGACAATTCTGGTGGGCGGTCCCGTGATTCAGCCATCGCAGTTGCTGAACATCGCCACGCGCATGCGAGTGCAGACTGGGGATAACGCGCTTATTGGCGGGTTCATTATTGCGGGGACCGATCCAAAGAGGGTGATCATTCGCGGGATCGGACCATCACTTTCATCCTTCTTCGGCGGCGTCCTGGCAAATCCCACCCTGGAGCTTTTTCAAGGCAACACTTTGCTCGCGATGAACGACAACTGGAAGACGGATCAGCGGGCAGAGATCGAGGCAACTGGCCTTGCGCCGATCAATGATTTTGAGAGCGCGATCGTGCGGACTTTGGCTCCCGGTAGTTACACGGCGATCCTGCGCGGCAACGGCAATACCACCGGCATAGGAGTGGTGGAGGCTTATGACCTTAACCAGGCGGCCAATTCGAGGCTGGCTAACATCAGCACGCGAGGCTTTGTCGAGACCGGGGACAACGTGATGATCGGTGGGTTGATCATCGGCCCCGCCGGTGCGGCGAGCGCGACAGTGGTAGTGCGTGCGATTGGGCCGACCCTGAGCAATCTCGGCGTCAGTGGAGCGCTTCAGGATCCAACGCTGGAGTTGGTGAACGCCAGTGGCGTGGTCATCCGTTCGAACAACAACTGGAGAGAATCGCAGCAAAGCCAGATCATTGCGACTGGACTTCAGCCTTCGGATGATCGCGAATCGGCGCTAATCGAAACGCTCGCGCCCGGCAACTATACTGCGATCGTGCGCGGTTTCGGAAACACGACCGGCGTCAGTTTGGTCGAGGCTTATCATCTTCCGTAGTGTTTGAGCGAAACAGAGCAGCCTCTCAAATAAGGAAATCTTCGCTCGAAATACATCTGGCCGAGGAACCTGCGCCGATTTGTCCTTGAAGGAACAACTTCAACTATGAAAAAACTCATTATTCTTACTCCACTGCTGGCGGCTGCCGCTGTGCTCCTGACTTCGTGCACCACGGTCGTGGAAAAACCAACCCCGACCACCACGACGACGACACACTCGGAAACGATCAAGCGCGCGCCCACGACGAGCACCGAGACGACAGTCCGTTCATCGGGGAATTACTAAACTCGCTTCAAGCGACAAAACGATGAGGAGGGGGACACGCTCGGCGTGTCCCTTTTCTTTTACGCCGCGGGGATCGGCGCCGAATCGGGCTCGACTTCGGTGCTTTCCTGGCTCACTACCGGCGCGATCGCCTGTAGTTTTTCCGCGCCGCGCAAATCCATCAGCTTCACGCCCATGGTGTTCCTCCCGACGGCCCGAATTTCCTTCACGCGCGTCCGCACCATCTGGCCCTTGGTCGTGATCAGCATCAGCTCGTCGTTCTCGGTCACGGTGAGCGCACCGACGACATTGCCGGTTTTTTCGCCCGTTTTCATCGTGATGATGCCTTTGCCTCCGCGGGACTGGCGCCGGTAATCGTCAAATGGCGTGCGTTTTCCGATGCCGTTCTCGCCCGCCACCAGAAGCATGGCGTCCGGATTAACGATCGCGATGGCCACAATTAGATCGCCCTTGTCCGGGCGAATACCCCAAACACCGACCGTATTCCGCCCCTGATCGCGCAATTGCTCTTCATGAAAGCGCAAACTCATGCCCTCTTTGGTGATCAACACGATCTCGTTGTCCCCATTCGTTAGCTTCGCGTCGATCAGGCAATCATCTTTTTCGATCTGGATGGCGATGATGCCACCCTTCCGGACGTTGCTGTAATCCGAGAGGTTCGATTTCTTCACGATCCCGGAGCGGGTTGCAAAGACGATGTGAAAATTCTCGTCCCAGGTTTCATCGACAGTGTTCGGGCTCGTCCCCGATTTCTTTGCCTGAACCCGGATCGTGGCCGCGATCTTTTCGTCGGCGCGCAGTTCAAGCAAATTGGCGATCGAACGTCCCTTGGCCGCGCGACCCATCTCCGGAATCTCGTAAACTTTCTCGACGTAAGCGCGTCCGGACGTCGTGAAGAACATCAGGTAATCGTGCGTGGTGGCGGTGAAGAGATGCTCGATGAAATCGCCTTCTTCTTCTTCCGTGGCTCCTTCCCGCGTCGTCATCCCGATGACGCCCTTGCCGCCGCGCCGTTGCGCGCGAAACGCGCTCACCGCGGTGCGTTTGATGAAGCCTCCGTGGGTGATGCTGATGATGCAGCCTTCATTGGCGATGAGATCTTCCATGTTGATCTCGCCTTCATCCGGCACCAGCTGCGTTAGCCGCGGCCCGGCGTGTTTATCGCGAATATCACGCAGCTCTTTTTTGATGATCTGAAAGACCCGAGACTCCTTCGCCAGGATATCGCGCAGGTCCTGGATGGTATCGATCAACTCCTTGTATTCACCGGTGATCTTCTCGCGCTCGAGACCGGTGAGTTGATAAAGGCGCAGCTCGAGAATCTGATTCGCCTGATGTTCGCTGAAGGCGTAACGCCCTTCGACCAGGCGGGCTTCGTTCCGGATCAGGATTCCGATTTTTTCGACCTGTTTTCGGGTGAACTCGAACGCGAGCAGTTTCACCCGGGCTTCGTCACGGTTGGCGGAGCCGCGAATGATCCGGATGAATTCGTCCAGGTTCGCCAGCGCGATGAGGTAACCTTCGAGCGTCTCCGCGCGGTCCTCGGCTTTGCGCAGCTCAAAACGAGTCCTGCGCAGGACGACTTCGCGGCGATGATCGATGTAGGCCTGGTTCGCCTGCTTGAGCGGGAGCAATTTCGGGCGGCCGTGATCGATCGCGAGCATGTTGACCGCGAACGAACTCTCCATCGCGGTATGCTTGTAAAGATTGTTGATGACAATCTTCGGATTGGCGTCGCGCTTCAGTTCGATGACCACGCGGGTGTTCTCGTCCGACTCGTCGCGGATCGCCGTGATGTCGGTCAGCACCTTCTCATTCACCAAGTCCGCGATGCGCTCGACCAGCGTCGCCCGATTCACGTTGTAAGGAATTTCAGTGATGACGATCTGCTCGCGATTGCCCTTCAGCTCTTCCACGCCGGCTTTGCCGCGCACTTTCATCCCGCCGCGGCCGGTCTCGAGATATTGTTTGATGCCGGCCAGCCCGAGGATCGCGCAACCGGTCGGAAAATCCGGGCCCTTCACGTGCTTCATCAGGCCCTCGAGCGTGATGTCCGGATCGTCGATCTGGGCGCAGATCCCGTCGATCACTTCGCCGAGATTGTGCGGCGGCATATTGGTCGCCATGCCCACGGCGATGCCGGTGCCACCGTTGACGAGGAGGTTCGGGAACGCCGCGGGGAAAACAGTTGGTTCGGTCCGCGTTTCGTCATAGTTCGGGACAAAGTTGACCGTGTCCTTGTCCATGTCGGTCATGAGTGCGGCGCCGAGATGCGTCATGCGCGCCTCGGTATAACGCATGGCCGCCGGTGGATCGCCTTCGACCGAACCGAAATTTCCCTGCCCATCGACGAGCGTTTCGCGCATCGCCCACGCCTGGGCCATGTGGACGAGAGTAGGGTAAATCACGGCCTCGCCGTGCGGGTGGTAGTTACCGCTCGTGTCACCGCAAATCTTGGCGCACTTTCGGTGCTGCCGATTTGGGAAGAGCGAGAGATCATGCATCGCATAGAGGATGCGGCGTTGCGAAGGCTTCAATCCATCGCGTGCGTCCGGTAACGCACGCGAGATGATGACCGACATCGAGTAATCGAGAAACGACCTCGACACTTCTTCGGCGACGTTAATCAGCTCTATTTTTTCGTTTGGGTTATACATTTGGGCAGGTCCCGTGACTAACGCGCGTCGCCGCTGTCTGAGCGGCTGGGGATGACAAGCACGTTACACATCCAGATTGCGAACATTCAGCGCGTTGTCCTCGATAAACTGGCGGCGTGGCTCGACCACGTCGCCCATCAGGATCGTGAACATCTTGTCGGCATCGACTGCATTATCATCATTCAAGTCGACTTTGAGCAGTTTGCGCTTCTCCGGATCCATCGTCGTGTTGAAAAGCTCCTTTGCGTTCATTTCGCCCAGGCCCTTGAACCGCTTGATCTGCACGCCACGCCGCCCAATCTCGACAATCTTTTGATGGATCTCGGGAATTGAGAACAAGGGATGAACCGTCGCTTTTTCCCCTTCGCCTTCGATCAGCTCAAAGATCGGATGATCGCTTGCCGCGTAGTGATCGACCTTCAGACCTTTACGCCCGAGTTCGGCAATGATTTTTTGGATCGTAGCGGACTCGTGCAGTTCCACCAGCTTCGCGCGGCGTCGCACGCCGCCGTTGGACTTGACCGGGACCGCGGTGAGCGGCAGCAGCTCCTGCCCCATCTCGGTGTCGAACAAATTCAGGTCGAGATTCTCCTCGTGAAATTCGCGGACCTCGCGCTGGTCGTGGAAGTAGCGGACCGACTCCTCGTTTCCTTCCCGCACCTTGACCAGATACGCCGGCAGCTTGCCGCTCTTTGGGTCGCGCTCCGCGAGATAACTCTCGAAATCGCCGCCATGCCGCCGAACGGACTCGCTCAGCTTTGCGAGTCTTTCGAGAGATTCGAGAATGTCTTTGAGCTGCGCGGCGCTCAGCTCCTTGTTGTCGGCCAGGTTCTTGAGGCGGACATCCTCGGCGCCTAACGAGATCAAGATCTTGTTCAACTGAATGTCGTCATCCACGTACTCCTCGCGCTTCTTGCGCTTGATTTGGTAGAGCGGCGGCTGCGCGATGTAGATCTTGCCGGCGCGCACGAGTTCCGTCATTTGCCGGTAGAAAAATGTGAGGAGCAGGGTGCGAATGTGCGAACCGTCGACGTCCGCGTCGGTCATGATGATGATGCGTCCGTAACGAAGTTTCGTGATGTCGAAGGAGGCTTCGTCCTTGGCGGTATTTTCGTCTCTCGGCTTGCCGATACCGGTCCCAATCGCCGTAATCATCGACTGAATTTCCGTGTTCTTGAGTGCCTGATCGAGGCGGGCCTTTTCGACATTGATCAGCTTGCCGCGAATCGGAAGAATGGCCTGGTAGCGCCGATCGCGTCCCTGCTTCGCCGAACCACCGGCCGAATCGCCCTCGACGATGTAGAGCTCGGTCAGGTCCGGATCGCGCTCCGAGCAATCCGCCAATTTCCCGGGAAGGCCGCCGCCGGTCAGAGCGCCTTTGCGGATTGTTTCTCGCGCCTTCCGAGCGGCCTCGCGGGCGCGGGCTGCCGTCAGCACTTTATCAAAAATCCGTTTCGCGATGGGCGGGTTCTGATCGAAGAACGTCATCAACCCGTCGTAAACCACCGAGTTCACGATTCCGTCGATTTCCGTGTTCACGAGCTTCACTTTGGTCTGCGATTCGAAACGCGGATTCGGCAGCTTGATGCTCAAGACGCAGATCAAACCTTCCCGGACATCGTCGCCCGAAATGGCCGGGTCCTTGTCTTTCAAGAGGCCGTTCGACTTCGCGTACTGGTTGACGGCTTTCGTGAGCGCGGTGCGGAAACCCGTCAGGTGCGTTCCACCGTCCGGGTTCGGAATCGAGTTGGCGAACGGGAGAATCTGATCGTTGTAGCTGTCGTTATACTGGAGGACGACGTCGACGAACACCTCGTCGCGCTGCCGTGAAAGCACCACCGGTTTCGGATGTATGACCTGCTTGTTTTCCCCGAGTTGTTTTACGAACTCTTCAATCCCGTGTTTGTAGAGGAACGTTTCCTTCTTCGGTGAATCGCCGCGCTCATCGGTGAGCGCAATGTCCAGCCCGGGATTGAGAAACGCGAGTTCGCGCAGCCGTGAGGCCAAGCGCTCGAACTTAAACTCCGTCGTGATCGTGAAGATCGTCGGATCGGGGGCGAACGTGATAAGCGTGCCCGTCGTTTTTTTGTTCTTAACCTCGCCGATGACTTCCAGCTTCTGCGTGGTCTTCCCGCGCTCGAAGCCCATGGCGTAAACCTTCCCGTCGCGCGAAACCTCGACCTTGAACCAATCGGAAAGAGCGTTCACGCATTTCGCGCCGACGCCATGGAGACCGCCGGAATATTTGTAGGCACCCTGCCCGAATTTGCCCCCGGCATGCAGATTAGTCAGGACCAGCTCGACGGCCGGCATCTTGAATTTCGGATGCATGTCCACGGGAATGCCACGGCCATTGTCGCGAACCGAAACAGAACCATCCACATGGACGGCCACCTCAATCTTGGTGCAGTAGCCCGCGAGATGTTCGTCGATCGAGTTGTCGAGAACCTCGAAAACCATGTGGTGCAGACCGCGCTCATCCGGGTCGCCGATGTACATCCCCGGCCGTTTCCGGACGGCTTCGAGCCCTTCGAGTTTATCGATCTGCGCGGCGTCGTATTTTTGGCTGGTTGCGATCCCGGTGGCCGCGTCTCGAGCGGATTTTCCGAGAGAAATTTCGTCTTGGGCTTGGAGCATAATTACCTGTCGAACGACAGGCTAAAAACATAGGCGGAAATGGCGCTTCCAACAACTAATATCTTGGCTGCGGAGAGGCCTATTTTCCGCTACAAATGGGGGACGCCTCACAAAGCCAGCCCACTATCTTGTGGTTCGAGACAGGCCTTCGGCAGGGCTGTCGCCGCCGTTCTACGGGAGGCGTTTTCAAGAGCGAAATCTTCCCGGTGCTTCGCGCAGCGAAGCGGCTACAGGGAGCGACTTGACCAGCACAGTCACTCCCTCGAAAATGCGGCCCACTCATGCGATCTCAAACTCTCTCTGAAGCACGATGGATTTTTGCCGTTCTGGTGCTTCTCGGAATCGCAGGTTATTTCATTTCGCTTTGGCTTCTCCTGCCGATCGGCTTGCTTTTTCTTTACACAATTTGGTTTTTCCGCGATCCGGACCGCGTCGCTCCCGAAGACCCCGATGCCGTTCTGGCCGCGGCTGACGGCAAGGTGGCTGATATCGTCGAGATCGAAGAAACCGAAGTGTTGTGCGCGAGGACGCGCCGAGTCGGAATATTTCTTTCCGTCTTCGATGTGCACACGAACCGCGCTCCGATGGATGGACGCGTCATTTACCGCAAGAGCCATGAAGGCCTGTGCCTCGACGCGCGTCATCTCGACTGCACCACCAAAAACCGGGCCATGACCTGGGCCTTCGAGAATTCCCGCGTGACGCTTGTCGTTCGGCAGCTCACCGGCATGATCGCGCGAAGGATTGTCGGTTGGTCGAAGGTGGGGGACGAGCTCAGGAAAGGGGAACGCTTCGGGATGATTCGCTTCGGTTCGCGAACAGAAGTATACTTGCCACTCGATGCCGTCGTTCTGGTGAAGGTGGGGGATCGGGTGACCGGCGGTTCGAGCGTGATTGCGCGACTTGCGAAAAAATGAGCCAGCCGAGCCCCAAAATTTATCTCCTGCCGAATCTCATGACGGCGGGCAATCTCTTTTGCGGGTTCGCGGCTGTTCTCTGCATTTACGATGGGGCGCAGGAAGCCAACGACAGCATCGCGGCCATAAAGTTTCATGACGCGATCTGGTTCATTCTCGCGGCGTGCATTTTCGATTTGCTCGATGGCCGGCTTGCGCGCCTGGGCGGTCGCGAGAGCGCATTTGGCCGCGAGTTCGATTCGCTGGCAGATCTGGTTTCGTTCGGGATGGCGCCCGCGCTGCTTGTTTATCAAATCGTCCTGGGCGAATTCCACAACGTGGGATGGATGATCGCGTTTGTTTATCTGGCCTGCGGCACACTCCGTCTGGCGCGCTTCAACTGCGTTGCGGCGAACAGCGATGGCGCCAGCGCCGACAAGAATTTTACCGGGTTCCCGATAACGGCCGCGGCTGGAGTGATTGCTTCGATCACCCTGTTTCTGCTCTGGCTGGATGAAGGCCAGCGGACGATTGGCCGGTGGAAGTATGTGCTTCCATTCTTGATGCTTTTCCTGTCGTTCATGATGTTCAGCAAGTTCCGCTATCCGAGCTTCAAGGCGGTCAACTGGCGTACGACGCAAACGACCCCGCGCTTCCTGATCCTCATCGCGCTCATCGCCGTGACTGTGAAGTTCTATCAATGGATGGCGGCGATTATTTTCCTCGTCTATCTGCTCTATGGCTTTCTGCGGCCTTTCCTGTCTCCCAGGCGCCGCCGCGAGATTGAGGAAGAAATTGGCGAGGAACAACCCGGCGAGGCAGTCGAAGACGCGCCTGAACATCTGTAGCGGGTCATAGGACCGCCGCTGAGCCAATCAACGATTTAGTCGCGCCAGAACTTCCGGGTCCCGCACATCGGTCCAGTCGCCCGCCAACTCAAGTGCCTGCACTTTGTTCCCGGCGACCGCCAGATTGCGAATCGCATCGGTCAGTTCGTATTCGCCACGCGGGGATCGCTCCAATTTCGCGGTGTAATCGAAGATGCTTGGTCGGAATGCGTAGACGCCGGCGTTGTACCACGGACTTGTCGGCTCCCCCGGCTTCGGTTTTTCGCGCAAGTCGATCAGCTCGAACTTCTCGTTGACGAAAACTGCTCCGCCCTGGGTCACGTCTTCGTTTCGTTTTACGCTCACGACTGCTTCGGCTCCGGCGAGAGCGACGCAAATGTGTGGGTAATTCTCCGGCGTGATCAGAATGTCGCCATAGCTCAGGACAAAGGGCTCGCTTCCGACAAATTCGCGCGCGAGTTCTACCACTTTCCCCGTACCGTCCTGCACGACCTGGGTCGCGTATTTTAGGCGCACACCAAAATTGGAACCGTCGCCAAAAAAATCCCGAACCACCTCGGCGTGCCATCCTACAACAATTAGGAAATCCGCCAGACCCGCGCCGCGTAAGCCTTCAATAATGTGCTGCAAGACCGGTTTTCCCCGGACTTGCAGCATCGGTTTGGGAAGCTCTTGCGTCAGCTCGCGCATGCGCGTCCCGCGACCGGCCGCGAGAAGAACAGCTTTCTTCACAGTCATGCGATCGTTTGTGGCCTGGGTTGATAATTCCTTGTCATTCTGAGCGGAGCGCAGGGCAGTCGAAGCCGTAACGCAGCGGACGAAGTCGGGCTTTCCATCTTTCGTCGTAAATGATCGCGTGGCGGCACCAGGAAGCGAGAGGTGTTTCGACTGCGCTCAACATGACAGATGGGGAGCGCGCGCGCCACATCAGCGTTTCGTCCCAATGGGAGTTTGGTTTGCGTTGCCGGGTGGATCGATTAATTATCGCGCCATGCGGCTGGCCTTCCTGGCAAAATATCGTGAAGCTGGATTACTTCTGATTCGAGTCAGCATTGGGCTGCTTTTCATTCTTTACGCGGCCCCAGCGCTGATCGGCGGGCCCAAGGCCTGGGCACATTTCGGCGCAGGCGCGGGGCATTTTGGTTTGCACTCCCATTTACAAATCTGGGGATTCGTCGGATCGCTTCTAGGCTGCCTCGGAGGAGTGCTGATGATCTTCGGGCTGTTCTTTCGAATCGGCGTGCTGCTTGTGATTGTCCTCGCCATCGGTCATGCGCTCGCGGTCTACCAGGGACCTGGATTTCGCCTGGCCTTGCCTTCAATCGAAATGTGCTTTGTGCTGGCCGGAATGCTCTTCATCGGACCCGGCAAGTACAGCGTCGACAAGACGTAACGCCGCGCGATTAACGCTTGGCCGGGAGTGGGGTCGAGGAGTACGAGCTGATTTCGTCCTCATCGATCATTCGGATCGGTTCGGGGATATTCAGCTTCAGGCCAGATGGAGCCGACGGGCTCGCGGTCCCGTTTCGTTTCTGAATCAAGTCCAGTTCCCGGCGCATTTTTCCCTTGTTCGTGCACGAGAGCATCGCCGTTTCTTCCGTAACGCTGCCGGCCTGATAGGCCGCGATGAGCGATTGATCGAAGGTGTGCCAACCGAGCGTCGAGCCAGCCTCGATGATTTCGCTGAAAGTTTTGTTCTCCGATTCGCCGTAGACGATTGTTTCGCGTGTCCGCAAATTGTTTCCCATGATTTCCGTGATGAGCAAACGGCCGCCGTCAATTTTGTTCACGAGCCTTTGGCTGATGACGTAGCGGAGAGTCCCGGACAGACGCTGGCGCAATTGCTGTTCCTCCTCGCGCGGGAACATCCCCAGGATCCGGTTGATCGTTTGTCCGGCGTTAATTGTGTGCAGCGTGCTGAAAACAATGTGGCCCGTCTCTGAAG
>JBEEHC010000123.1:0-4671 GCA_041167205.1 Verrucomicrobiota bacterium | reverse complement strand
GGCTATGGCGGCGGCGGTGGGGGCTACGGCGGCGGCGGCAGCGGCGGTGGCCGTCGCGACAGCGGCGGTGGCCAACGACGCGGCCGATAGGCCCAGCGCGTTCGCGCGCCAGATTTTGTTTTTGTAGCGCGAGGTTGCTGACGCCGCGGGGTAGGATCGCGCGCGTACGTGAGTTTGCGTGCTGGACCGTTATTGGCGGGCCGGCGGCCTCGCCCGACAGATGAGATTCTCGCACAAAGTCTCGAAGCTAGCGCAGCCTTTGACCTACCGGCGCGCCTGGCGCCGGGCGGAACGCTTGATTCATCCGTTGCCGCTCGCGCCGCTCCTGGCGAAGCTGGACCAGGCCAGGCTCGCCGATCTCCGGGCGCGCTATGCCCTGTCGACCGAGCACTATGCCAAATACGCTGATGTAAGGCGATGGCTGCGCCTCAACATTGTGCGCGCGCAGGATTTGAAATTACACCGCTGCCCACCGCAGTCGGTCCTCGACCTCGGTTGTGGGGGCGGGTTCTTTCTCTTCATCCTCCAGCAGCTGGGGCATTCATGTTTGGGCCTGGACATCGACGCGTACCCGCTCTTCACGGAGCTGCTCGATCTCTTTCGAGTGGAGCGACGGGTTTGGACGATCCACCCCCACGAGCCTTTGCCAGATCTCGGTCGAAAGTTCGATTTGATCACCGCTTTCTCGATCGACTTCAACCGCGAGAGCAAGCGAGATTGGTGGTGGGGGCCATCGGAATGGGCTTTTTTCCTGGACGACCTCAAGCGCCATCTGAATCCCGGCGGTCGCATCTTTCTTGGCCTCAACCCAACGAACGAAGGGGTCTACTACACCGCTGAATTACGCGAATTCTTCCTCAGTCGCGGCGCTTCTGTCGAAAGGGAAAACGTTGCCTTCCCTCCGAGGTGATTGTGGGCTTTAACGGCACGCACTCATGACATAAAATCATGCCTCGCCACGGCTGGATGAGCGATGTCATGCGAATCACCTTGTGAAAAGCAACCAACCCAACTTATTGCCCTGAAGGAGCGCGTTCGTTATGCCTGAAGAAAATCAACAATCTACCGACCCGTCCGGTTCATCATCCGAAAACATCGAGATTCCGCCTATTTCGAAACAAACAGCGGGAGCAGCGGCCGGGGCTGTCCTCGGCAGCGTGGCGGGACCTGTCGGCGCCGTGGTCGGTGGCGTGATCGGAGCGATGGCGGGGCGGGCTGCGGCCTCCTCGAGCTCGGCCGCGCCGGCGGCTAAGAAGGCGGTCAAAGCAGTCGCCGCCAAAGCGAAAGCCGTGTCGAAAGGCGGAAGTGCGAAACGCGGAAGCAAGAAGCCCGCTGCGGCATCGAAGAAACGCGGGAAGGGGGGCAAGCGGCCCGCGAAAAAGAGTGGCAAGCGCACCGCGAAGAAGAGCGGCAAGACTGCGAAAGCAAAGGCTTCGTCCACCAAGCGTAAGCCAGCTAGGGGTGGGAAATCCAAAAAGTCATCCAAGGCAAAGAGCAAGGCCAAAAAACCCTCGAAAACCAAGGGCAAGAAGGTCAGCCGTAAGAGCGGCGGTGGCAAGAAACGGCGCTGATCTCGCGCCTGGTCAAATTCAGGTGTGTCCGGCTTTAGCGTCGTGCTAAGATCGGCGCATGAGGGAGCGCTCGGCTGAAGATTTGCGGAGCGCGGAGTCGGATGTCGCCGCGCACAGCGCCGGCTTCAAGAAAGAGCTGGGACTGCGCGATCTCGCGCTCACCCAGATCCTTTTCATTATCGGACTGTCGTGGGTCGGCGCGGCAGGGAAGTTGGGCCCGGCTCACCTGGTCTTTTGGGTGCTCGCGATCACATTCTTTTATCTGCCTTCGGCTGTAGTCGTCATTTATCTGAACCGTCTGATGCCGCTGGAAGGCGGGCTCTACCAATGGGCCAAGCTCGGATTCAGCGAAGCGGCGGGTTTCATGGTCGCTTGGAATCTCTGGCTCTACGTCATTACCAATACGTCGGAGATTGGGCTGCAATTGACGACGAATCTGGCCTACGCGATCGGCCCGGCAGGTGCGTGGATTTCATCGAACAAATGGTTAATCACCTTGACCAGCCTGCTCGTGATCGCGCTGCTCGTCGTCGTCTCTACCATCGGACTCAGTGTGGGGAAATGGGTCCACAACGTCGGAGGCATCATCATGCTTACGATCTTTGCCGTCCTGCTTGTGTTGCCGTTCGTTCATGTCGCACGGGGCGAGATGCGTGAATACCATCCACTGGCTACGGCCATGCCCGTCTTCTCGCTCTTCAGTTTGAATATCCTCGGCAAGCTTGGCTTTGGTGCACTCGGCGGATTCGAATACGTCGCGATTCTCGCCGGCGAATGCCGGAGCCCCGCGCGAACAATCGGCCGCTCTGTCATGGTGGCGGCGCCGCTCATCGCCATCATGTTTATTTTCGGCACGAGTTCAGTCCTCGCTTTTATCCGGCCGGATCAAATCGATTTGATCGCGCCGATTCCACAGGTCCTGAGCCTGGGATTCAGCACTTTCGGCCTGGCTGCCCTGGCTGTTCCCATCGCCCTGGCTCTGTTGATTGTCCTGCGAGTTGCTCAAGCGAGCGTTAACTTCACTGGCCTAACGAGACTGCCGATGGTGGCGGGATGGGATCACCTCATGCCGGGCTGGTTCACGAAACTGCACCCGCGTTTCAAGACGCCGGTGAACTCGATCCTCTTCGTGGGTGTAGTCACGCTGGCGTTGGGCTCGCTCAGTCTTATCGGAGTGGGACAACAGGAATCGTTTCAGCTTCTTTTCAATGCCGGCGGAATTTTTTACGCGCTGACCTACCTCGTCATGTTTAGCATTCCGCTTTTCGGACTGCGCACACTTACGCCGGCGCCTCCCTGGTGGCTGAGAATCGCCGCGGCCTCCGGGCTTCTTATGACGCTGCTCTACGTCACGCTCTCGGTTTTTCCAATCATCGATGTAAAAAGCAATTTCTCGTTCACGCTCAAGGTCACGGCGGTGATCGTGGCGGCTAACATTGTGGGCGCCGGAATTTTTGTCGCCGCGCGCTCAAGACGATTGCGACGAAGAAAATGGGCAGGACTGGATTCGAACCAGTGAAGGCGTAAGCCAGCGGATTTACAGTCCGCCCCGTTTGGCCACTTCGGTACCTACCCGTTCGCGCGAGCGTTGATATAGGCTTGGCTGCCTTGAGTCGCAAGTCTTTTGCCCGGCATGCGGGCCGGACTCAGTTAACCCTTCGCGAAGAATTCCGCGATCGATTTGGCCACGTAGCGCTGTGCGTCGCGCGATAATTCGGGATACATCGGCAAAGCCAGCGTCTCCCGCGCCGCACGTTCGGTTTCCGGAAAATCTCCCGCGCGATAGCCGAGATAGGCGAAGCACTCTTGCTGGTGCAGCCCGAGCGGATAATAGATGGCCGTGCCGATTTCTCTGCGTGTTAGATGCTCGCGCAGCGCATCTCGCTCCGAGGTGCGGATCACATATTGGTGGTAGATGTGATGACTCGTCAGGCCGTGACCCCGGTACGGCTCGGCCGGAAGCGAAAGCCGACTCGTTAGGCCGAGGCGTTGGAATTCCTCGCGGTAAACATCCGCTACCGCCCGCCGAGCGGCGGACCAGCCATCGAGGAATGGCAGCTTCACGCCCAGGATGGCCGCCTGAATCTCGTCCAGCCGGAAGTTGCCGCCGATAAAGTGATGGTAATAGCGCGGTTCCATCCCGTGCTGACGACAGGCCCGGAGACGTTGCGCGAAAGCGTCATCACGGCATACGACCATTCCGGCATCCCCGGCGGCGCCCAGATTCTTCGAGGGATAAAAGCTGAAGTACCCGACCTCGCCCATGGCACCTGCCTTCGCGGTCGCACCACCGAACGGGTATTCGGCTCCGATCGCCTGGGCCGCATCTTCGATCACCTCCAGTTGAAAACGTTCCGAGATTCGGTGGATCGCGTCCATTTCGCAGCAGAGTCCGTAGAGATGCACGGGAACGATGGCCCGCACCGTTTTTCCCTGCGGCTCGCGCAAGAATCCGTCTTCTCCCCGGCGGCACGACTCGGCGAGATACCGCTCCAAGGCGGCCGGCGAAATGTTATAGGTTTCGGGATCGATATCGACGAAGACCGGTGTGGCGCCGACCCGTGCGATGCAACCGGCCGTAGCAAAGAACGAAAAAGCGCTCGTGATCACGGCGTCTCCCGGTCCGATCTCGAGAGCCATCAGAATGGCCAGGAGCGCGTCCGTTCCGGAGGAAACGCCGATGGCATGCGGCGAGGCACAATAACCGGCGATCGCCTTCTCGAACGCTGCTACCTTCGGCCCGAGAATAAAGCTCTGGCTGGCGAGGACTTCGTCGAGCTCCGCGCGAATCGGCTGAGCGAGCGCGCGGTACTGTTCGCTAAGATCGAGCAGGGGCACGCGCATGGCTGGGAAAGGATGGCAGCTTCGCCCGGGCGTTCAATGGGAAGTTTAGCCCCGTTCACCCTCGTTGACCTCGGCGGGCGAGTAAGTTACCATCAGAGCCATGGCATTGCTTCGCGGCCTTTTTTGGTTGGTCCTATTCGTGTTTTTCACCTTCTGCTTCGTCGTCCTTTTCGAGTACGGCACTCACGACTTCGTGACTGGATTTCAAAAGGAGTTTGAACGGGTCAAGACGTTTGCCATGGAAGCTGGCAAGCCG
>JBEEHC010000122.1:0-16294 GCA_041167205.1 Verrucomicrobiota bacterium | reverse complement strand
AAGACCAGGACCCCTGCGATGAGCAGGATAAGCCGAAGGCGCGGCCAGCGCTTCCCCGCCGGATCGGAAAAAACAAATGGCGTCACTGTGTGGGGAGGACCCTCTTCCATTTCGCGCATGATACCATGCCCCGGGGGAAAATGTTAAAACAGCTCAGTCATCCTCCTGATCTTGCTCATGCTCCAATCCCCTTGATCAGGATTAGGATCAAGATCAGGAGCAGGACGGAAGCAACGCCCGGCCCAATTCTCGCCCCCGCTCCTGCAGTAATTCGTTCGCGCGCGACATCGCTTCTTCCCGAGTGATGGGTGACCTCGCGAGAACAAAGACGGCGTCGAAAATTTGGCGGGCCGCTGCATTGTCAGTCGCGCAACCAACGATCGCCAAGACGCGTTTTCCCAGCGTCCGCGCCAGCCGCGCCACACCCGCTGGCGCTTTCCCTTCGAGAGTTTGGTCATCGAGGCTCCCTTCCCCCGTAATCACGACATCCGCCCGTTGGATGGCCGCTCCGAGATCGAGCATCTCGGCCACGAGATCGAAGCCCGGCCGAAGGATTGCGCCACAAAAACTCATCAAACCAAAGCCCAGTCCACCGGCCGCGCCAGCGCCGGCTGCTTCCCGAAAATCGCAGCCCAAGTCTCGTGCAACGACATCGGCAAGTCGCGCGAGAGCATCTTCCAGCACAGCAAGTTGACCTGGGGCTGCGCCCTTCTGCGGACCAAAGGTTCGCGTCGCGCCGCGCGCTCCTAAAAAAGGATTCCTTACGTCGGCCGCGCCAATCACACCGGGAAGAAACAGATCGCGTGGCCGTGAAATTCGATCAAGACCCAGCAAATCGGAAACCGGCCCGTTCAGTTCGAGGCTGTCCCTGTCCAGAAAATGGAAGCCCAAAGCGCGCGCCATCCCGAAACCGCCATCGTTCGTGGCGCTTCCGCCCAAACCGATAATCACCTCTTTCGTCTCGTGACGGGCGGCCTCGAGCAGCATTTCCCCGACCCCGTAGGTGTTCGCGCGCAGTGGATCGCGCAGGTGAGGAGCGATTCGCCACAGCCCCGCGACTTCGCTCATCTCCATCACTGCTATCCTCCGGTCGCGCAGCCACACGTAGCGTGCCGCGAGCGCGCGTCCGAGCGCGTCGTGCGCATCGCACGTCACCCATTCGCCCGCGCGGGTCTGGCAGATCACATCAGCTGTCCCCTCCCCGCCATCTGCCACGGGGACGATCTCGATCGCCGCATCCGGCAGGGCGTCGCGCAGTCCAGCCGCGATGCTCTCGGCGACCTCTCGCGCGCCTAACGAGTCTTTGAATTTATCGGGAGCGACCAGTATTCGCATGGAGCGTCTCTACTGTTATCCCGAGACGCGCAGGCGGCGAGGACCTCGCACCTGCGAATGATCAGCATTCATTACGAGGGTGGCGCACTTGCAGTAGAGAGGTCCCTCGCCGTCTCCGCGACTCGGGATGACAAAACAACGCACGCTCACCGTTTCAACTTCCGCTCCAAAATCTCTCCCGCCAGTGTGGGATTCGCCTTGCCCTGCGAAAGTTTCATTACCTGCCCCTTCAGAAAATTCACCGAGGCCGGATTACCCGCTTTGAAATCCGCGACCGGCTTCGGATTATCCGCAATCACCTGATCGCATAATACTTCGATCGCAGCTGCATCGCTCAGCTGCTCGATTCCCTTTTCCTGCACGATGGCCGCGGCGGATTTCCCGCTCGCAAACATTTCCGCGAACACTTCCTTCGCCTGTTTGCCACTGATCTTTCCGCTCTCGATCAGATTTACCAATTCGTCGAGCGCAGCGGGACCAATCGGGCAATCAGCCATCGTCCGTCCCGTCAATCCAAGCGCGTTCTGTAAATCGTTCAAAATCCAATTCGCGACATTCTTCGGCTTGCGCGCACCTTGCGCCGCGGTTTCGAAGTAACTCGCGAGCGCCAGGTCATCCGCGAGAACGCCGGCATCGTAATCGCTCACTCCGTATTGCTCCACGAAACGCGCGCGCTTCGCCTTCGGCAACTCAGGCAACCGGGCGCGCATCTCCTCCCATAACGGTTCGGTCTTCACCGGCACCAAATCGGGGTCGGTGAAATAGCGATAGTCGTGCGCGAATTCTTTTGTGCGCATCAGAAACGTTTCGCCCCTGGCATCATCCCATCCGCGAGTTTCCTGATCTAATTTTTCGCCCCGTTCCAGCGCCCGCGTTTGGCGCTGCACTTCGTAGGCCAGCGCACGACGGACACCGCTGATCGAGTTCATATTCTTGATCTCAATTTTGGCGCCAAGCTCCTTCTGCTCCGCCGGTCGCACCGAAATATTGCAGTCGCACCGCAACTGGCCCTTCTCCATATCGGCATCGCTCACGCCGCCGTAAATTAGGATTTGCTTCAGCGCCGTCAGAAACGCGAACGCCTCTTCGGGTGAATTGATCTCCGGCTGACTGACGATCTCCATGAGCGGCGTTCCCGCGCGATTGAAATCGATTCCCGTGCTGTCTTCGAAATGGAAACTTTTAGCCACGTCTTCCTCGAGATGAATGCGGACGAGCGCCACCTCCTTTTCGGCGGTAACGATATTCTTCTGTGCGTCCTTTGGATAAGCCTGATCATGCAACGGCACCACGCCGTTCGCGCACAACGGGAGATCGTACTGCGAGATCTGATAATTTTTCGGCATGTCGGGATAAAAATAATTCTTCCGATCGAACTTGGAGACGGGAATGATGTCGCACTCGAGCATCAACCCGGTCAGGACCGTTAGCCTGAGCGCTTCGTGATTCATCACCGGCAACGCGCCGGGCAACCCCAGGCAGATCGGACAAGTGCGTGTGTTCGGCGGCGCGCCGAATTCCACCGGACAAGCGCAGAACATCTTCGAACGCGTCTTGAGCTGGACGTGAACTTCGAGGCCGATGGAGGTAAGCATTGCAGATTTCAGATTTCAGATTTCAGATTTGAAGCTGCCGATCTGCGCGATGCCACCATAATCGCGACTAGCTCATTAGCCTCGGCCAGGAGTGGGTCAACACGCTTCGAGGGAAGGAGGTTTGCTTCAGCGATCAGCTCAAGCCAAAGCAAGGCCTCAGCCTCTTCCAAAACGATGCCAACCTTGGCGATGAATTCAGCCTTGGACCGGGCGCGACAGGTCGCGCGATAATTCGCCGCGACTGAGGTCCCGCAGCGAACGAGCTGACTTGCGATCGCGCGCCCTTCGATGGTCTTTGGCAACGCAGCAACAAGCTTCAGAACGCGCAGCGCAAACTGCTTCGTTCGATCTTTGAGATCGTCAGGTTTCATTCCTTACAATCTGCATTCTGAAATCTGAAATCTTCAATTCTTCTTCCCCGCATACTCCAGCGCCTTTTTCAGATCGAAGCGCTTTACATGCTCAGCCAGGGTCGGGTCATTCATGGCGTCCACGATTCGGCGATCGCGGAGTAATTCAACCAGACGCCCTTGTGCGACCATCTCGGCAATTTCCGGGTCGTTGCGCAGAGCCACGATCTTTGGGTGTTCGCTCAACTCTCTTGCGTCGGGGGAATCGAGAAACTTCCTGGCTGTTTCCGGGTTCGCCAGGACCGTGCCCATTTCACCAAGGGTTTGAATCCCTCCCGTCGGCATCGCGTCGGTTCGTTTCACCACATCACCAACGGTCCCGAGCTCTACGGAATTTTTCAGGCGGGCGAGCAGGTTCATCAACGAGTCCGTGTTAACGCTGGGTGCCGACGGCTTATCGTGCAGACGTGCCTGGGGGAAGGCGCTCGACGATCCACTTTTCGCTCGGGCCTGCAATTGCGCGTCCGCGATGGATCCGATGGCGCGGATGCCGACCAACAAAAGCCAGACAAAGAACGCCCCAAAACAAATGCCAAGCATGGCGCCGCCCAGTCCATAAACCAATCGAACCACGCCGGAACTCTGTTGGGAGGTGCGCTTAAAGAGAATCGTCCCGAGACTCGAAAGAATCCCGTAGACAGCAACGGCGAGGATCGCGCCGGCGAGCACCGATATGACGACATCCGGCATTCGCAACGACGATCGGAGGAGCGGGACCAGCATGTCGCCACCAAAGTATGCGGCCGCATAAGCAGCGACCACTGCCGCCACCCGCATGAGCTGTCGCATGATTCCGAGCCGCCATCCGCGAATCATCTCGAAGAGAATCAGAACGACGGCGAAGGAAAGAAAGATCGTTTGCCAAGCCGGAGACCCTGCAATTTCGGGTCGCGGATTTTGGATTGCGGAAAGGAAGAAATGCAAAGGCGGAGGATCGGGGTTGCGCGACGTCTTAACTCTCCGAAATCCGGTTTGAAAGCCTGGCCGTCCCTTCGGGTCCGTTGCAGCCGAAATCCGAAATCGCTCTCTGCCGCAAGGCATGATCGCAGAGGACCAATGCAGCCATCGCCTCGACGATCGGCACGGCACGCGGCAGAACGCAGGGGTCATGGCGGCCTCGCGCGGACAATGTGGTTTCTTCGCCCGAAGCGGTCACCGTTTTCTGGGCGCGCGCAATCGTTGAGGTCGGCTTGAAAGCAACGCGGAAAAAGATGTCCTCCCCGTTGCTAATGCCGCCTTGCACGCCGCCGGAATTATTTGTTGTCGTCCGGATCTTCTCATTTCGTACTTCAAAGGGATCGTTGTGCTCTGATCCCTTCATCCGCGTCGCGGCGAAACCGGACCCAATCTCGAAACCTTTCGAGGCCGGCAAGCTGAGCATCGCCTTCGCGAGGTCCGCTTCCAATTTATCGAAAACTGGCTCACCGAGACCTGCGTCGGCGCCGCGTATGACGCACTCGATGACGCCTCCAACCGAATCGCCTTCAGCACGCACAGATTGGATCAACGCCGTCATCAGTTCTGCGGCAGCCTCATCTGGACAGCGAACGGCGTTGCGCTCGACCGCTTCAGCTCGGACGGAACTTCGATCGATGCGCGCCGTGACGTCGTGAATCTGAATTACGTACGCGACGACTTCGAAGCGACCCTGCGAAAGTTTGCTCAGGATTTTCTTCGCCACGGCGCCCGCTGCGACGCGCCCCACGGTTTCTCGCGCGGAGGCGCGACCACCACCCTGCCAGTTGCGAACGCCATACTTCGCCTCGTAGGTGAAGTCGGCGTGTGACGGCCGGAAAGTCGTTTTCATCTCCGAGTACGCTTCCGGCTTCGCATCCTTGTTCTTCACCAGGATTGAAATTGGGGTGCCGAGCGTGCGGCCCTCGAAAACGCCCGATAAGATTCGACAGCGGTCGGCCTCATCGCGCGGCGTCACAATCTCACTTTGGCCGGGACGGCGCCGGTCGAGATCGCGCTGGATGTCTTCCTCGCACAACGCGAGGCGCGGTGGACAACCGTCGATGACGACCCCCACACCGCCGCCGTGGGATTCCCCCCAGGTCGTGATGCGGAAAAATTGTCCGAAGCTGCTGCCCATTGCCTGCAACTTTTACCGCGTTCGCATCCAAATAACAACGCGGCGTGGAATTAGTTTGTCATCCCGAGCCGCTAGATCGCCGCGAAAGCGGCGCGCAAATCGTCGATCAGATCGCCCACATCTTCCACGCCGACCGACAACCTGACGAGGGAGTCCGTGATTCCAAGCGACGCGCGCGTTTCCGGTGGAATCGATCCGTGCGTCATAAGCGCAGGGTGATTGATCAAGCTCTCCACGCCCCCGAGGCTTTCCGCGAGCGAAAAGAGATGCGTGTTCTCGAGAAACCGCCGCGTCCCTTCGAGGTCCGTCTTCAACACGATCGTGACCATCCCGCCGAATCCCCGCATCTGCCTCTGCGCGAGAGCGTGCTGCGGATGTTTTTCGAGCCCCGGATAACTTACGGACTCGACTTTCGGTTCCGTCTCCAGCCAGCGCGCGATTTCCATCGCGTTCTCGCAATGCCGCTCCATCCGCAGCGCGAGCGTCTTCAGGCCGCGCAGCGCGAGAAAGCTGTCGAACGGTCCCGCAATCGCTCCAACCGCATTCTGCAGAAACGCAATCTGATCACCGAGTTCCTTGTTATCTCCCACCACGATTACGCCGCCCACCATGTCGGAGTGGCCATTGAGATATTTGGTCGCGGAATGAATGACCATGTCGAAACCGAACTCGATCGGCCGCTGGATCCAGGGGCTGGCAAAGGTGTTATCGGAGACCGAGATCGCGTTGTGCGCGCGCGCAATTTTCGCGACCGCCTCCAGGTCGATTAACTTGAGCAGCGGATTGCTCGGCGTTTCGACCCAGACCATGCGGGTGTTTGGACGCATCTCTCTCTCGACCGCCGTCGCATCCGTCATGTCGATGAAAGTGAAATCGAGATTCGCGGAGCGGCGCCGGACCCGCTCAAACAGCCGAAACGTCCCGCCGTAGAGATCATCGCTCACCACCACGTGCGAACCGCTGTCGAGCCCGTCCAGGGCGGTGGCCATGGCGGCGAGTCCAGAGGCGAAGGCCCAACCGCGCGTTCCGCTTTCCAGATTGGCAATGCAACGCTCGTAGGCGCTGCGAGTCGGATTGATTGAGCGCGAGTAATCGTAACCCTTGTGCCTCCCGGGGCTTTGCTGGACGTAAGTCGACGTCTGGTAAATCGGCGTCATGATCGCGCCGGTCGAGGGGTCGGGCGATTGCCCGGCGTGAATAACGCGCGTTGCGATGTCGTGCTGTTTTTTCATGGCATTTGGCGCCGCAGATAAGAGAGCAGATCGCTCCGGGTAATCAGCCCGAGAAATTTGTTTCCGTCCATGACGATGGCGACCCGGCCACGGTCGAAGACCCCAAGCAAATCAGAGATCTTCGCGGCCGGCGAAAGCGTTTCGAGCCGATCGGTCATCGCAGTTTTCACGGCATGGTTAAAATGATCCGGATCGTGATGCACTTTCACCAGCACATCGGATTCATCCAGAATCCCAACCGCGCGTCCGTTTTCATCGACGACCGGCACCTGCGAAACATCCGCGGAGCGCATGCGCTTCACAGCCGTGAGCAAGGTGTCGCCCGGCCCGACCGAAACAACTTCACCGGCTTCATAGCGGTGCGAAATCAAATCACTCAAGTCGCCGTGCGATGGGCGTTCGCCGAATCCCTGCTCGGCCATCCAGAAGTCATTAAACATCTTTGAGAGGTACTTGTTCCCCGTGTCGCAGACGAAGGTGACGACCCGTTTTTTCGTCGTCTGCTGGCGGCAATAACGGAGCGCTCCGGCCAGGAGTGTGCCGGTCGAGGAGCCCCCCAGGATTCCTTCTTTGCGCAACAGCTCGCGCGCCACTTCGAAGCTCTCCGCATCGTCGATCTCAAAGGCGTCCGTGACGTAGGACATGTCCGCGATATCGGGAATAAAATCTTCGCCGATCCCTTCGACGGCCCAGCTGCCCGCTTCCTCGAGCTTCCCGGTCTTGACCCATTCGTAAAGAATCGAACCAGTCGGGTCGGCCAGGATCATTTCGAGGTTGGGCTGCACTCGTTCGAAGAAACGGCCGAGACCGGTCAGCGTACCGCCGGAACCGACCCCAACCACGACCGCGTCGAGGTGATGGCCCATTTGCTCCCAAATCTCCGGCCCCGTTCCTCGCTCGTGCGCGAGTGGATTGGCCGGATTACCGAATTGATTGACGTAGAATCCGCCGGGAATTTCTTCAGCGAGGCGGGCGGCCACATCTTGGTAATATTCCGGATGACCGCGGGTGACATCGGACCGCGTCAGCCGCACTTCCGCTCCGAGAGCCCGCACGTGTGCAACTTTTTCCGCCGACATCTTGTCGGGGATAACGAGGAGGCAGCGATAGCCTTTTGCGCCGGCGATAAGCGCCAGACCGAGACCGGTGTTTCCGGCAGTCGCCTCGATAATGGTGCCGCCTGGCTCCAGTTTTCCGTCGCGTTCCGCCGCCTCGACCATCGCGAGGGCGACGCGGTCCTTGATGGAACCGGTTGGGTTCTGGTTCTCCAGCTTCACAAAAAGCTGGCAGGGCCCCGTGTCCATCCGGGTGATTTCCACCAGCGGCGTGTCGCCAATGAGCGAAAGAATCGCGGGCGGTTTGGTCCCATCCACGGGCGCTACGGTAGAAAGTTCGATCATGGAGTGAACAGACTGAGCGTTTCGTCCGGATAATCGAGCGCAACTTTGTAATTGCGCAGGAAATTGGAACCGGCAATGCGGAGAAGAATCAGGGGCTGCGCTCCGCCGACGAGGCGGAACTTCAGCTTTGCGCTGCTCGGTGAAAGTGGTGCGGTTGTCATCAAAGAAGGCGTCGCTAATGCGACCACTCCGAGTTGCTGTCCGCGAGAAATTGCTGGAGCACCTCGAAGCGCACCTCGCCGTAATTCAGGGCGTAGCGTAGATCCCCGCCTTTGAAAACCCACGTGGTCGGAATCCAACTCAGCGGCAAATCGAGGAAGCGCTTGATCTTGTCGGCGCCGCGTGGACCGGGGTCGGCCAGGATGGTTACGTTAGGTTGGCCGGCGATCTCGAATTTCGTCAGCATCGCCCGGCCATCTTCACCGCCGTTCCAGACCGAAACGAAATAAAATTTAACCTGCGGATTCTCTTTGATCGTCTTGAGCCAGCCGCCGCTCTTGAGTTCCGCCTGGCAATTCGAACACCAGGGCGCCCAGAGATGAACGACGCTCAAGCCCGGCGCTTTGATTGCCTCGGCGAGTTGCTGCTCCGCCGGCGAGGCGGCGAAGAGCGCGGGGCCGGAAGTCAGCAGCGAAACCAATACGACGAGAACGAAACGGTTTTTCATGAAAAGCGCCCGACCGAAACAGGGAGGCGTTCGCGGACAGCATCAATATGCGGAGAAATCAGCCACGCTCAAGATGCACGGAGGGCGAGGCTCCCGCCGAGCCGTCTCGATTGCGATCAGCGTTCCAGGGCGATGCGTCGGCTCGACAGGAGCCTCGCCCTCCCTTTCAATCACCCCCCTCACCTCTCCGTCGCTTCAAGTTTCCACCCATTTTTCCATCGGTTGACCTCTCCTTGGAACGTGACTAATGTGCCTCCCCTTTTCTGCGGGGCAGCCCGGCGATGATCGCCGGCGCTAATGACAGAAAACCGGCCACGCGCCGCCAGGAGAAAACTTACCGCCATGTTGCAAATGCAGGATTTACTCGCGCAATCGTACCGCGAGTTCAAAGAAGGTAGCATCGTCAAGGGACGGGTCCTCGAGATCCGCCCCCGTGAGGTCCTGGTTGACATCGGGTATAAGTCCGAGGGCGTCATTCCGTCGGCCGAATTCGAGGACATCGAGTCCATGGAAGTGGGCGACGAAGTGGAAGTCCTCCTCGAGCGACTCGAAAACGACGAGGGCATGGTGGTGCTCTCCAAAGAGAAAGCCGCTTACCGTCAGAATTGGAACAAAATCGCGGCTGTGTTTGCCGGCGATGGCCTGATCAAAGGCAAGGTGAAATCCGTCGTCAAAGGCGGCTTGATGGTCAACATCGGCGTGGAAGCATTTTTGCCGGCGTCGCAGATCGACATCATCCCCCCGAAAGATTTGCAGCAGTTTGTCGGCAACACCTACGATTTCAAAATCGTCAAGATCAACGACGACCGGAAGAACGTCGTCCTGAGCCGGCGCGAACTAATCGAGCAGGAGCGAAGCGAGAAGCGCCAGAAATTCCTCGAGGGCGTCAAGGTGGGCGACATCGTTCAAGGCAGCGTCAAAAACCTCACCGATTTCGGCGCGTTCATCGATCTCGATGGGATGGATGGCTTGCTCCATATCACGGACATGACGTGGGGCCGCCTGGGTCATCCGAGCGAGCTGCTCAAGGTTGGGCAGGCGCTGGAGGTCATCGTCCTCGACATTAACAAAGAGAAAGAGCGCGTCTCGCTCGGGTTAAAGCAGACCCAGAAGAATCCGTGGGATCAGATCGAAGAGCGCTTCCCGGCCGGGCAGCATGTTAAGGGCAAGATCACGAACCTCGTGCCTTACGGCGCCTTCGTGGAACTCGAGGAAGGCGTCGAGGGTCTCATTCACGTCTCCGAATTGTCGTGGACGAAACGCATCATGCGTCCGTCCGACGTTCTGACCGCGGGTCAGGAAGTGGAAGCGGTCGTCCTCGGGGTGAACAAAGAGGAACAGAAGATTTCGTTAGGCCTGCGTCAGCTCGAACCGAATCCGTGGGATGAGATCGAGAAGAAATTTACCATTGGCAGCCACGTGAAGGGTGCGATCCGCAACATGACCGCGTACGGCGCGTTCGTGGAGCTGGAAGACGGAATCGATGGAATGATCCACGTCTCCGACTTGAGCTGGACCCGCAAGATCAATCACCCGAGCGAAATGTTTAAGAAAAATGACGAGGTCGAAGCGGTGGTGATCGACATCGACAAGGTGAACCAGCGGATCAGCCTCGGCATCAAACAGCTGAGCGACGATCCCTGGAAGGAAATCGATTCGAAATACAAGATCGGCGATCTCGTCAACGGCAAGGTCACCAAGCTCGCGAGCTTCGGTGCATTTGTGCAGTTGCAGGATGACATCGACGGGCTGGTGCACATTTCGCAGCTGAGTGAAGACCACGTCGCGAAGGTGAAGGACGTATTGAAGGTTGGTCAGGAAGTCGAGGCGCGTGTGATCAAGGTGGACAAAGTCGAGCGCCGGATCGGGCTTTCGATCAAGGCGGCGAATTATTCCGAAGAGGAATTGCGCCGCGAATCCGAAGCGTTCGATAACCTGCGTCCGGGCGAAGACATGGTCGGCCTCGAAAAAGCATTCGAAGCGGCCGCCGAAGATTACCGGCCCGGCGAAGGCAAGAAGAAGTAGCCAACGCTCGCCGCCGGAGTGCAGCTGCTTGTCATCCCGAGCCGCGTCAAACGGCGAGGGATCTCACAATTGCAAGCGAAAGCGCGTCGGTTGCTAGCGTAACCAATAACTGGTGGGAGGTCCCTCGTCGTCTGCGCGACTCGGGATGACACGTTATTAGCGCACCATGAAATTGAGGCGCTACCCCGCGAGCTCGTAGAGATATTGCGCGAACGAAAGCACAGCGCCGTCCATTCCCTCCACCTTCGGATTGGTGGACTCGATCACGTAATACTCATCCGGCGCATGAGCCCCGCTGCCATGCCCCAGACCGAAATGCCCCGAGGCCAGTTTCAACGGCTCGCCCGTGAAGACATAACCCGGGTACGAACCGGCGTTCCACGGCCACATCACCGGATCGATCCCGGCGCGTTTCAAGACTGAGACCTGCGATCGAATTAACGGCGCGTCCGCCGGCGTCGTGGTCGGATCGTAACCGCCCGTCATATTGACCTCGATGTCGCCAAAGCCGCGCTTCGCCAAATGCGCCTTGAGCGCCGCGAGCGCGTCGTTCGCCTTCATTCCTGGGACGAGGCGCAGATCCATTTTCGCCACCGCTCGGTGCGGCAGGATGGTCTTCCCGCCGGGTCCGGTATATCCGCCAACCAAGCCCTCGATATTCACCGTCGGCTGCGATTCCAACCGCTCCTGGGCCTGTGCCCACGGTAGATCGTTGATCCAATGCTGGACGCCGAGGGTCTTCTTGCGCTGCTCCTCGTCCTGCCGCTTCGACGCTTCGGCGATCATCTTTTTCTCCTCCGTCGTCAGCGGACGCGGCTTGGGATAATTGTCGATCGCGATGTCGTTGCCGTCTTTCGAAACCAGCGTGTCGAGCGCGTGCACCAGATGCCAGGCCGGACTGTCCACCATCGCCTTAAGCGAGGAATGAATGTCCTTCGCCGGACCGCGTCCCCATTTCTCTCCGCTCGAAACCAGTTCCAGCTCGATGACGCCCTTCGCGCCGAGGCTCACGGTCACTACGCCATCGAGACCCTGCGAAGCCGACGGCATGAAAACGCCCGTCGTTTTCGATAATGCGGATTGCACTTCCGGCCGATGCACGATCTGTCCGATGTGGGGCGAACCTATCTCCTCCTCACCTTCCGCGACCATGACCAGGTTGACCGGCATTTTCCTGCCGGCACCGCGAATGGCATGGAGCGCGGCCAAAAATGCCGCTTCCGGCCCTTTCTGGTTCACGGCGCCGCGACCGACGATTGCTTTTCCGATTCCCGGCTTGTCCACCAACGCCGCATCGAGCGGCGGCGACGACCATTCCGCGGGGTCGAACTGCTTCACGTCGTACATGAAATAAAGACCAACCGTCTTGGCCGCGCCCGCATCGAGCGTCGCGAACACGCCCGGTTTTCCTTCGGTGTCGACCCGGGTCGCCTGCTGGAACCCGGCGTCGCGCGCCAGCTTGATCATGAACTCGGCGCCTTCCGGAAAGCCACGATTCTCTGCCGCAATTGACGGCAGGCGAATCCACTCCTGCAGTCGCTTCAAAGCCTCCTCGTGACGCTTCGCGATCTCCTGGCGGATGGGATCAAAATTATCCGCGGCCCAGGCCCGCTGTTTCATGGTGAGGGTGGCCGCGCCGGCAAGGGCAGCGCCTTTGATAAAAGTTCGGCGATCAAGATTCGTCATGGTGAAACTCCGGTTCAGTTGAACTCGGAAGTTAGAACTTTCCCGTGAACGAGAACAATCTAAAACTCTGCGCTACCAGGCGTGCGCGCGAAGGGAATCACGTCGCGAATGTTCGACACGCCGGTGACGAACATGAGCATGCGCTCGAAGCCGAGGCCGAAGCCCGCATGAGGCACCGTGCCATAGCGGCGTAGATCGAGGTACCATTTGTAATCGGCTGGATCCATCTTGTGCCGGCGCATGTTTTCCTCGAGCACTTCGAGACGTTCCTCGCGCTGGCTCCCGCCCACGATTTCGCCGATGCCAGGAACCAGAACATCCATCGCCGTCACGGTCTTACCGTCGTCGTTCAACCTCATGTAGAACGGCTTGATCTCTTTCGGATAATCGAAAACCGTCACCGGACATTTGAAATGCTTTTCGGTGAGCCAGCGCTCGTGTTCCGATTGCAGATTGGCGCCGTACGCTACCGGAAATTCGAACGTCTCTCCGCTCTTCGTCAGCAACTCGACTGCTTCCGTGTAAGTGATGCGCTGAAATGGCCGCTCCAGGACGAAGTCAAGCCGCGCGAGCAGTTCCTTGTCGACGAACTTGGCGAACAACTCCAGATCCTCCGCGCAATGCTCGCGGATGTCGCGAATAAGATATTTCACGATCTCTTCTGCCACATCCATGTTGCCGCGCAGATCGCAGAACGCCATTTCGGGTTCGATCATCCAAAATTCGTTCGCGTGCCGCGAAGTGTTGGAATTCTCCGCCCGGAAAGTGGGACCGAAGGTATAAACTTTTGAAAGTGCGCAGGCGAAGGCTTCCGCTTCCAGCTGACCGCTCACGGTCAGGTAAGTGGACCGCGCGAAGAAATCCTGCGCATAATCGATTTCTCCATCCGCGCGCCGCGGCGGATTCTTCGGATCGATCGCCGTCACCCGAAACAATTCCCCGGCGCCTTCGCAGTCGCTTCCCGTGATTATCGGCGTGTGCACATAAACGAAGCCCCGCTCCTGAAAAAACTGATGGATGGCGAAGGCGAGCCGGCTGCGGACGCGAAAAACTGCGCCGAAAAGGTTTGAGCGTGGACGGAGATGCGCGATCTCGCGCAAGAACTCCGGAGTGTGGCCTTTTTTCTGGAGCGGATAAGTATCGTCCGACGCGCCAACGATCTCAATTTCCTCCGCCACGACCTCCCAGCTCTGGCCCTTCCCCTGCGACGCGACCATCGCGCCGCGCACCATAATCGACGCCCCGGTGATCAAATGCTGCACCGCGTCGTAATTGGGCAGCGTGTTCTTCGCGATGATCTGAAGATTGCGCAGACAGGAACCATCGTTCAGCTCGATGAAGGAAAAATCCTTTGAATCGCGCCGGGTCCGGACCCAGCCCCGCACCTGAATCGCCGGGGCCGGCGCAGTGCTTTGCAAGGCGTCCTTGACTGAAGTCGGCGTTAACATTGGAAGAAGGTTGCCGGTCGATTGCAATTCGACAAGTTCTTCTGTCTTCTGGCTGTAGAAGAAAAATGAACAATTATATCTGTGTCGCCTGCGGCACTCAGTTCCGCGAAACGGATTCGCCGCCAGAGCGCTGCCCGATCTGCGAAGATGAACGGCAGTACGTGAACTGGAAAGGGCAACTCTGGACCAGTCTCGACCGGTTGCGCGCTACTCACTCCAATCTCATCGAAGAAGAAGGGGACGGTTTGTTCGGCATCGGGACCGAACCTTCCTTCGCGATCGGCCAGCGCGCCTTGCTCGTGCAATCGCCTGGCGGAAATCTCTTGTGGGATTGTGTGACGTTGCTGGACGATCAAACTATTGAGCGCGTCAATGAACTCGGCGGAATTCGGGCCATCGCCATTTCCCACCCTCACTTCTATTCGGCCATGGTCGAGTGGAGCCGCGCCTTCAACGACGCGCCGATTCACCTGCACACGGCCGACCGCGAATGGATTATGCGCGACGCTCCCAGCCTTCAGTTCTGGGAAGGGACGACGCATCAGCTTTGGGATGGAATGGCGCTCGTCAACTGCGGCGGACATTTCGAGGGCGGCACGGTCTTGCATTGGCCGGGCGGAGCAGACGGGCGCGGCGCGCTGCTCACCGGAGACGTCGTTCAGGTCGTGATGGATCGTCGCTATGTCAGCTTCATGCGCAGCTATCCGAATCTTGTTCCGCTGTCGGCCGCAGCCGTTTCTCAAATTCTCGACCGGATCGAACCGTTTGCGTTCGAACAAATCTACGGCGCCTGGTGGGAACGAAACGTCTTGTCCGATGCCAAAGGCGCTGTCAGTCGTTCCGCAGAGCGATACCTCCGCGCGACTAACGCTCCCTCTTTCTGAAAAGCCAGACGGACACCGCGACGCAATCCGTGTTGTCCGTTTTAGTCTCGACAATCCCTGGGCGATCTCGTCATGCTGGGACTGCCCAACCAACTCGTTGCATGAAACTTAAGATTCTATCCAGCTCTCTGGCGGTTCTGCTCATCGCGGGCCACGCCGTGGCCGCCGATTCGAAAAAGGAAGCGCGTGTTACCCAGATTATTCGCGATGTAAAAATTCTGCCCGCCGACGCATCGGCGCGCGCGGCCGTAGTGAATGATCGAGTGGCCGATGACACCGGCGTGCGGACCGGAGGAGATTCGCGCTCGGAACTCACGTTCGCCGATCTGACCATCACGCGTCTGGGCGCAAACACGATTTTCAGTTTCAACAAGGCCGGGCGAAACGCCCAGGTGGACAACGGCTCGATTCTTCTGCGGGTCCCGAAGGATTCAGGCGGCGGCCGGATCAGGACGAGTGCCGTGACCGTCGCGGTTACCGGCACAACCGTAATCATGGAATCCGTGCGTGGCGGCAGGAACAAGTTGATCGTCCTGGAAGGAAGTGCGCGGCTTTCCCTGGTTAAATATCCCAAGCAGTTTCAGAATGCTCGGGGCGGCCAAATGATCGATGTCCCGCCTGGCGCCACCACCGTTCCGTTGCCGACGAATATTGACCTCAACGATCTCATGAGAAATCACCCACTCATCAGGGACTTTCCGCCCTTGCCGAGCCGAGATCTCATCGTTGCCACCAGCCAGCAGCAACCGCCCCCTGCTCCACCCCCCAGCGGGCCATCTATCTTTCCGATCATTCCCGTGATCAACTTCGGAGGAGGATTTAATACTGGCCCCCGCAGGAACCCCCCGGGCCACCACCCTCAACCAACGGCCACTCCACGCGGGCCTGTCACTGGAGAGGGGGCTGGGGCGGGTCCGAACAAAGTTGGCCCGAATAAGGTACCGCCCACCCCACCCCCCGTTATTACGCGGCAAGGGCCGGGTCAGACTCACGTGCCGCCGGCGACGACTACCACCACGCAGAAAATTCCCAAGCCCACAGCTACGCCCAGACGCCGGGTGGTGAAGCCAAATCCGTCCAGCAACGGCCCGCGGTGACGATCGCAGCGTCATCGATCATAGCCTTCGGCACTAGATTACCAGTTCGTGACCACTGAGCGCTCATCGCTGATTCTTTCAGCCTTACTCGTTTCCCTCGGCCTGGCCACGGCTGGGTTCTTCATCGGCGAAGGGATATCTGGAAAAAACAGTGCGCGCCGGACCATCTCGGTAAAGGGACTTTCCGAGAGAGAAGTGCCTGCGAGTGTGGCCACTTGGAGCGTGGCCTATACCGCCACTGGGAACGACCTGGGCCAGATAAACAAAAAGTTGGCCGATAGCACAGCGGCCGTCCTGGCCTTTCTTAAAGGGGCCGGCTTTGAAGAAACGGACATGGCCGTCCAACCTCCTTCGCTGCACGATACGAGCATGGACGAGCGCGATAAGGATTCACCCCCTCCGCCCGAACGATACAAAGCC
>JBEEHC010000121.1:0-5255 GCA_041167205.1 Verrucomicrobiota bacterium | reverse complement strand
GCCTGCCATCTTAGGTTCGGCAACCGGGGCGGTCGCCCTACACATCCGAAGTTGTAGGGCGGGCGCACCGCCTGCCGGCACTGTCTAAGGCTGCTCGGGTTTGCTGGGAGTGGACGCAGGTTCGGTGGAAGTCCCGGGTTCAGTGCTGCGTGGCTTCTTCACTTTGGTGGATTTGCTCGGAGATTCACTTTCGCTCTCGGTCTTCTCCCGCCGGCTTTCCGCCTTGGTGCTGGCCTTCTCAGATTTCTTCGCTGGTTCGTCAGCGGAGCTTTGCTCGCTCTTCGACTCCGACTTGGTCGAAGGAGTGGACGTCTCCTTTTTCGGAGCGCGAGTGCTCACAGGCGCTCTGGGAGAAGATGGGGGGGCCGTAATCGGTGGCACGGGGCTTCGTTCCGGCGTGCCTTGCGGTGACGGCAACGGCTTCACCGTCGCGCTAAGCGCCGGGGTTGCCGCAGGCGCCATTGAGGCGGCCGCCGTCGGGGCAGCCGTCGCGTTGGTAGTCGTGTTGGTGTTGGTGACGCCGACACTCAGCTGCGCGTTGAAAGATGGGGCAGGAACGCCGTAGTAACCGTAAACGCTGTTCAAGTACTCCGTCCGGCTGTATTCCTCGACTCGAGTCGATTCCCAGACCGGGGCGCTATAGATTTTTTCCCGCTCAACTCGCGTGATGTACACCTTCGGATCGGAGCTGACGGTAAAAACCGCCCATGGAGCTGCGACCATTTTCGTGCTGGTAGTGAGAACGCCATCTTTGCCGGTGGAAAGCACGACGTAAGCAAGACAGCCCGTGTTCCGGTCGAGGACGAAATCCTTGATTACGCCGACATCCTGGCCGCGCGAATCTTTTATCTTCGAGCCGATGACCGTGGTGGTTGGCATATAGCTCGTCGTGGTGCTGGTGGTGGTACTCTGCGTTTGCGCGATGGCGGGATCGACGGCCAGACTCGTTAGGATGAGGCAGGCTCCGAATAAGATGGATTTTTTCATAGATTTTTAGAAGTGATGAAAGTTGCCGTGTAATTGAGAGATGCTCTTAATCTTCGTCGGTCCAAGCGTTGCCGGATGTAAGAGCCGGTTCGGCGCGGCCAATCTTGTTTCTGCTGACGTTTCGGGGGAAACGAAGACAGGCGCGCCGCAGCATTATTCACGTGCTGCAACGCGCCTGCGAAGGTCGTTAGGCGCCGGGTCCGGCTGTTACTGGCTTAGAACGCGATATTGATACCGGTGCGGGCCATTCCGAAATTGTTCTTCGAGCCCGAGACAACATTCCAACTGAAGTCGGTCAGGAGGCCACAGTGAGGCGTGAAGCGATATTCCAACCCGCCGCCCACCTGTCCGAGCCCCCTCGTCTCACTTTGGTTGAACTCCCGCCGCACAACTCCAAAGGGCGCCGCGGGATCGACGAGGAGCTCGCTGCTGCGGCCTCCTCCGAAGATGGCGCCACCGCCTAGCCAGGCGTAAGGCGCAAAACGTGAGCAACCGATCGGAAAACGCAGGGTGAACGTGCCGAGCACCGAACCCACGGCGTGGCGATCATCTCCACTGGTCAGGGTGCGGGTGAATCCGTCGTCAAAGATCTCGTTATCCCTGACCGAAAGGACATTGCCTTGAATTCCAAACCCGAAGTAGCGATGCACGAAGTATTTGGCATCGATAGACCCACCCCAGGCGTGATCCACACCGAGGTATTGGTCTTCGCGCCATGGATTGCCGGTGGGCGCGTAAACGCCAGAAAGGCTGACGTTAAACTCATTGTCCGCATACCATTGCGGACATTCGGGAGCCACCGTCGACTTCTCCCTGGTATAGATCTCCGAGCCCGCGAAGGCTGCGGATGTCGCCACGGCCAGCGCGCAAAAACAAAGTGTTAGTTTCTTCATATCGATTCTCCTGTTTGGTTAAGTTCGCGGTGGATTACCCCTCGTAGTCCCCCGTGAAAATTGATACGGATTTCCCGGGTGCAGTGGACGGGCGCATACGGGAAAAAACAGAAAACCTGCCGTGAGAAATCGACGCGCTTTCGCGTTTACTGAGCCGCGTTGGTGTCTCGGACGCTGGTCAGATACGTGACAAAAACCTGTCACATCCAAGGGACGGCTCAGAGGCGATAACCGGTGGGGCCTTGGATCGTGCCAAACGGAAACAAAACATTTACACCATCATGACCGAGCAAAGTGTAATCAGCCGCCGGCATGCGATCAGATTGGGGGCGGGGTTCGCTGCCTTGGGCGCGGCACCGGGCTTTGCGACGGGAGCGAGCCCGACACCGGCAGGATCGCCGGCGCCGGGAAAATTAGAGGATCCGACCACGAAATATCCGAAGCCGCCGTTCAAGAGTCAGTCGCAGCCCTGGCCGGGCCTGGCCAGCAAGATGGAGCCGCGGCCGGATCATGGGGAGAAAAGCTACAAAGGGTCCGGTCGACTTGTGGGCCGGAAGGCGCTCATCACGGGCGGTGATTCCGGCATGGGTCGCGCGGCGGCGATTGCTTATGCGCGGGAAGGCGCAGATGTGGCGATCAATTATTTTCCAACGGAGGAGCCGGATGCGCAGGAGGTGATTGCGCTGATCAAGGAAGCGGGCCGCAAGGCGATCGCGCTTCCCGGCGATCTGCGCGAGGAAGCGTTTTGCACGAAGCTGGTGGCCGATGCGGTGAGCGGTCTCGGGGGGCTGGATATTGTCGTCTGTAACGCGGCCCGGCAACAAACGCGCCCGTCGATTCTCGAGGTCACGACGGAGGATTTCGACGCGACGATGAAGACCAATATTTATGCGCCATTCTGGATCATCAAAGCAGCGCTACCGTATCTGCAGCCGGGATCGGTAATCATCGGGACGTCGTCCGAACAGGCTTACGAACCGTCGGCGGAGCTTTACGATTACGCGCAGACGAAAGCCGCGACGACGAACTACGTGAAGTCGCTGGCGAAGCAGCTAGGGCCGAAAGGAATTCGCGTGAACGGCGTGGCGCCGGGACCGATCTGGACGCCGCTCCAAGTAAGCGGCGGCGCGACTCAGGAGAAATTGAAGGAGTTCGGCAGTAAGACCTCCTTCGGCCGGCCAGGTCAGCCGGCAGAGCTAGCCTCGATCTATGTTCAGCTCGCGGCGAGCGATGCCAGCTTCGCCACGGGACAAGTCTACGGGGCATCGGGCGGCGGCGGTCAGCCATAGGCAGAGCGGCAGGCAGCCGGGTAATGTTGAGTGAGCGACGACAGTTGTCGTCCTACAACGGAAGATCTTCAAAAATCATAAGACAGGCGCGCCGCCTGTCATCACCTGGGTTCGGCAACAGGAGCCCTCGCTCTACAAAGATACCGAAATCTCATTATTGTTGCGTTTCCATCGCACGCTCGGATAGATGATTCCAGCGCCCCGCCTTGACTTACCGTGACAATGATCCATCTCGCAAAATGGGCTTTGTTCCTAAGTGTATGCGGCCTTTTCGCTCCAGGATCATTTGCCCAGTGGACAACCGAGCGGTCTGTCCCTGCGAAAATTGCTGAGGACACGGCAGTCGATCTTGTTAATGCGGTTTTGCTTTTTGATCGGCTTTTTACAAGACCCACAACGGCAACGAGCCCGGATTATTTGCAGCGCGTGTCCGACCCTTCCTCGAAGTTCTACCGGGACTACCTGGAGTACAAGGAAGGGCGAATCAGCCGTCCTGCATTGGTTCAACGATTGCCGCACTTCGCGATGGTCGGCGACAGTCTTTCAAAAAATTTTTACATCTCCTCCCCCGCCAGCATGCTCTGGCGAGCTCGCACGGAACGGCAAAAGGATTGGTTTCTGGATACGGATCCGTCGCCGGGCAGTGTCGATAGTCTCTACGAAAGGCTGAACGAAGTGACGCCTCTGGTGGCGACCGAGTACAGCACCGCCGGGGCTTTGGTCGCGCCACGCCACGCGACCGAACCTTTGATCAGGCGCCTGGCCCGAACACAAAATCTACGGCGCCAGATCAGCGAGATCACCCATGCGAAACGATTTCCCGACGTCGTCCTGCTCTGGATCGGACACAACAACACCGACTGGGTCAAGCGCCTGACCGAAGCGGAACGAAGAGATCCGTCCAAGGGTTTCTCGCGACTAGCCCAGGAATTCGGAGCGAGCTATGCGGACGAGCTGGAGGTGTTGATCGAACGGGCGGGAAAGGAAAAGCATCCGGTCGCCATCGTCCTGTTTGGGTTGGCCGATTTCAGGACATTTTTTCAAATGCGAAGAAAGGCCGCCGCCATTCATGCGCGCGATCCCGCTCGTTATCCGTACTACGACGCAACTTGCCGATACTTCGAGGCCTTGCAGCCGGCGAACCAGGAGAATACGACCCAGCTGGGCTTGATGATGAATGAGGAGCTGAGAAAAATGGTGGCGAGACTGCGCCGACAACGGCCAACGCATCCAAATGTGCGACTGGAGTATTCGGATGCTTTGGCGCAAATCGATCTGAGCGACCTAAGAGGATTCTATCCTACGGATGCATGGCACCCATCGGTCCGGGGCCACGATGCTGTGGCAAAGGCAGCGTTCCACGCCATCGCCCCGAGCCTAACTTTTGTTGGGATCAGAGTTCGGCGATGAGTCTTCGGGCCGTTGATTCCTCTTTCGCCAGGTTGCACTCATGCAAGAGGCCGGCCGCTTTTTCGGCGGCCATCCTTGCGCCCGGTCGATCGCCGCACGCGGCGCGCACCTCCGCTTCAGTGAAGACTGCTCTGGCCAGATCGTACTGAGCGCCGATTCCCTCCAGGATGTGGATCCCTTTCATCACATGCGCGCAGGCTTCGTCGCCGCGTCCCGCGTGTGCCGCCAGAGCCTTGCCGATCGTGCATTCAGCCAGACCTTCACCGATGACGCTGCCGGCGCCTTGCGATAGGATCAACGCTTCTTCCGCCCGGCGCAATCCTGCCACTGGATCGTCATATTGCAGGACGAATTCAGCTTCGATCGCTCCGAACCACTCGGCGAAAAATATTCGGCCGCCGAGAGCCTGGGCAATTTCGCGCGCCGCATTCCAATAGTGTCGTGCGTCTTCCGGCCGATCGAGACGGAATGCTCCCCACGCGAGCATGGAGTTGCTCCCATAGCGAAAGACATCGGCGCCGGTTTTTTCAGAAATTTCGAGCAACCGGCGGGAGCTTTCGATGCCCTCGGCGTATTCACCGGCAACCAGCCGCGAAAACGCCAGCGCGCAGTGCGCCATCGCCATGCCGTTGCGATCGTTGGCCAAACACGCAGCCTCGAGCGCCTTGTTCATATT
>JBEEHC010000120.1:0-5556 GCA_041167205.1 Verrucomicrobiota bacterium | reverse complement strand
ACCATAGTCATATAATCGCCCATCTTGTTCTGCTGTGGATACCCGAGGAAAGGATTGAACGAATTACTCACCGAGACATTGGGAGACCAGGTAACACCTCCGTCCGTGCTGTAAGAATAAAAGAGCTGTGAATCGGTGTTGTTCGCGGCGTTGCGCGTGTCCAGCCAGACGGAATCGAGGCGCCCATTCGGAGCAACCGAAAACGTGCTCATCCAATGCCATTTGCTGTGATTGATCGGATCGTCGTTGATCCTCTGGGGAGCGCTGAAGGATGTTCCGCCATTGGTGCTGCGCACGAACATCACGTCGGCGCCGTTGGTTGCGCCGGTTGGCTGCACGCTCGCGATCATGTAAATATTGTTATTCGTGCTGGTACCCGAACGGTCCACCGCCAGGAAAAGCTGCCCAACCAGTCCCGCCGGATTTATGTTTTGGCTGAAACCAAAGCTGCCGCCAATATTGACTGCGGTGCTTTGATCAAAAGTGGGTGTAACAGCCCCATTCTTCGCATTGGTCGAGCGAGTGCACCAAACCTGGTTCGTGCTTGTGTTTACCCCGCCGATAAAGAGATTGCCGTTCGTGTCCACATCCAGCGTCCCCCATTGGGGCGAGTTGGGGATAAAGATCGGGTTCATCCAGGTGACCCCCCCGTCGGTGGAACGGCTAAATTGCCGGCCGCCGAAATTATTGCCGGCGGTGCTCCAGGCCTGGTATTGGAATCCGTGACCCGTGCTGTTGGTGTTATCGATCTGGTGCCACTGCTTGTCGCCCCCCGTGGCGTTGCCGGCGCCCTGCAGGTTTGTCCAGGTCTGACCGTTGTCGAGCGAGCGCCAGATGTTGTCGAAGAAGCTCTGAAGAAGGCTGTTGTAAAAAAAACGGCCGGTATCATCGGCGACCAGGATCGGATCGCTGCGGAAGACGTTGTTTTCGAGGACGCCGGGAAAGGTCCACGTCGAACCACCATTGTTGGTGTAGCCGTAGCCAGCCTGCCGGAAGTTCGAAGTAACACTGTTAAACTGTCTCCAGCCGATGGTCATCCTGTTTGGGTTGGTTGGATCCACGCTAATAGACGGCTCGTTCGCGGCGTCGCCGGTGATATTCAGGCCGGCCCCATTTACGTTCACCTGATGACTGGTGAATTGGTCGTGCACGGAAATCATGCCGGGCGAAACACCAATCCCCCACAAGGGAGAAGGGGCGGGTGGCTGGTCGTATTCCTCCATTGGCTCAGTTGGGAGCGGCTTCGATTCCTCGGCCTGTTCCGACGCGGTCGCGAGGACGGGTAGGAACACCAAACAAGTGGCGGCTGCCACGGCCGATCCCATTACGAAGAAGCAAACTTTTTTCATACGGTGAATGACTATTTCTGAGTGCGACCGAGCGGTGAGCACGGAGCTCTTCAAACTTTAGCAAACGTCCTGACCTCGGTCTTTCAGCACCGTTGAGGATGCGTCGGATCGCGCCGCCAGCGCGTTTCTTTAATGTGAACCGCGGACTTTGTCGAACTTTATCTGGATTACCGTTTTGAAAGGTCGCGGAGAACGGGCGCGCCGGGCTGCCGGAACAGTTGGGCGCGCTTCACTTGCGCAAGCGCTCTGAGATTGCTTTAGTGCGTTCTCCGATCGGCGTCGGAAAAATCAGCCGCGAGTCTTCAACTTATGCAAAATCCAACTCTTCTTTCTCCCTCGTTTTTTCGTCGCACTCTTCCCGGCACTTGCGTTGCCACGTTGCTCTTCGCGACCGGATGCATCATCGTTCCGCTCTCCGAAGCCGCGACGCCCTCTCCAACCCCTTCTAAAAAAGTGACGACCGCCGCGAACAGCAATCCGCTCCTGACCGAAAGCACTCTGCCTTATCGGATGCCGCCCTTTGACAAGATCAAGGACGAACATTTCCAACCGGCGCTGGAGCAGGGGATCGCGGAGGAAGAGAAAGAAGCCGAAGCAATCGCGAAACAAACGGAGAAACCGACCTTCGAGAACACGATCGTCGCGCTCGAGAAAATGGGTCAGCTCCTCGATCGCGCCCGCGGGATTTTTTCGAATCTGACCGGGGCAAACACCAATCCCACCCTGCAAAAGATCGAGAAAGAAATGGCGCCGAAGTTTTCCGCGCACGCGGATGCGATCCATCTCAACGGCCCGCTCTTCGCGCGAATCGACGCGCTCTACAGCGACCGCGAGAAAAGCGGATTGGATGCGGAGTCGAAATGGCTGCTCGAGCGTTATTACAAGGATTTTGTGCGCGCCGGCGCCAAGCTCTCGGAACCGGACAAGACCAGGTTGAAGGCGTTGAACGCTGAGCTCGCCACTCTGCAAACCGCTTTCGAGCAAAACGTGCTCAAGGAAAAAAACGCCTCCTCGATTATCGTGAACGACCGTGCCGAATTGGCCGGTCTCTCGGACAACGAAATCGCGGCCGCCGCCGCCGCTGCCAAGGCGGACGGCAAGGAAGGCAAATTTGTCATCCGATTGTTGAACACGAGCGGACAGCCCGCGCTCGCTTCGCTTCAGAATCGTCCCCTCCGTGAGAAGATCATGCAAACCTCTCTGGCGCGGAACAGCCACGGCGGCGAATGGGACAACAAGGAGGTCGTGAGCCGGATCGCGAAGCTTCGGGCCGAACGCGCGGTGCTTCTTGGTTATGCCAACCACGCCGCCTACCAGCTCGAGGATCAGACAGCGAAAGATGTCCCCACCGTGAACAAACTCCTTTCCGATCTCGCTCCGGCGGCCGTAGCCAACGCGAAGCGCGAAGGCGCCGACATGCAGGCGATCATCGATCAGGAAAAGGGCGGCTTCCAACTGGCCGCCTGCGACTGGGATTTCTATTCCGAGAAAGTGCGCAAGGCCCGTTACGCCTTTGATGGGTCGCAATTGAAGCCTTACTTCGAGTTCAACCACGTCCTGATTGATGGCGTTTTCTTCGCCGCGACCAGGCTCTACGGCATTACCTTCAAGGAGCGCAAAGACCTGCCGGTTTACCTGCCGGAAGTTCGCGTCTTCGAGGTCTTCGATGCGAACGGGAAACCGCTGGCCCTATTTATCGCCGATTACTACGCGCGGCCATCAAAACGAGGGGGCGCCTGGATGAACCAGTACGTTTCGCAGAGCGGACTCCTCGGGACGAAGCCAGTCGTGGCCAATCACCTCAACATTCCCAAACCACCGGCGGGCGAGCCGACCTTGCTGACCTATGATGAAGTCAACACCGCGTTTCACGAGTTTGGCCACGCCCTGCACGGCATGTTCTCGAACGTAAAGTATCCGCGCTTCAGCGGCACGAGCGTGCCGCGCGATTTCGTCGAATACCCATCGCAGGTCAACGAGATCTGGGCCACCTGGCCGGAGATCTTGAAAAATTACGCGAAGCATTATAAGACCGGCGCGCCGATGCCGGCCGAGCTGCTCGACAAAATGCAGGCCGCGGACAAATTCAATCAAGGTTTCAAGACGACCGAATACCTTGCCGCCTCCCTGCTCGACCAGTCATGGCATCAACTCAAACCCGAGCAGGTTCCAGCCGACACGCTGGCTTTCGAAGCCGAAGCCCTTAAGAAAGCCGGAGTCGATTACCCGCCGGTGCCGCCGCGTTATCGCTCGACCTACTTCTCCCATGCCTTTCTGGGCGGTTACTCTGCCGGATACTATTCCTATCTCTGGAGTGAAGTGCTCGATGCCGACAGCGTGGAATGGTTCAAGCAGCATGGCGGCCTGAAACGCGAGAACGGTGATCACTTCCGCGAGACGCTCCTCTCGCGCGGTGGAAGCGACGAGGCCTTGAAACTGTTCCGGAACTTTACCGGCGGCGACCCTGATGTGGCGCCGCTTCTGAAGCGCCGTGGCCTCGATAAGCCCATCCCCGCCGAAGTTCCTCCTCCCGAGCCACCCAAGTAAAACTGTAGCGGCGGTCTATCACCGCCGAACCTGGAACCTCGGCAAGACACGGCGGTCATAGACCGCCGCTACAACTCAGTTGCCACTCTAGAACTCCGCGCAGTTGTAGACTACCCGGCCGCGGCAGAGATCGCTCTTGCAGATGACCTTGCATTTCTCCCGCACCGCCGCCGCGCCGCAGACCGGGCACACGATAGCACCGTCGTCCGTGGCCTCGGCCTTTGTCGTCTCGGTCTGGTCCTTGCGCTCGTCGTTCAATCTCTGATTCGTATTGCCGCGAAGGGTGCTTGGCAAATCTATTGTATCGCGACGTCGATTCCGGCCGTGCCAGAAGACCAGGCATATCGGTGTCGCGTCTGAATATACGTAGTTCCCCCACGCTAATAGGTACGCATCCAGCTAGATTGCGAGGGACAGAATTCCCTCGTCCTATTCTTTGGCCTAACGCCAGATCTCCTGTTGAAGCCGGTGGATTCAAAAACCAAACAAAGAAAGCAAACAATGACATCACTTCAGGTTCTCCGGAACTTCACCTCAATTGCCCTGACCGCTTGTTGCGCCATCGGGGTCTCCACCGCGCAGGCTCAGAATTATACCCTCATGGATCTGGGAATTATCGCTGGCCAGAATAAGGACACCGCTAGCGCGCCTGCCGCGATTAACGATAAGGGACAAATAGCGGGCACCTCGGGTGCATCCGCCTTTCGTTTCTCCAGCTCCAGCAAGAAACCGATCATGGAGGATGCTGGCAGGAATTCTCCGCAAAACGTCAGCCGCGCATTTGGTATCAACAGCAGCGGGCTAGTCGTGGGCGACTCGAGGTTCGGCGCCGACCAAACCAGCCACGCCGCGCTCTTCAGCAAGGGCTCAATCTCGGACCTGGGAACTCTGGGTGAGGACGGTTCCTTCAGCCGCGCCAATGGCATCAACGCTTCCGGCCAGGTGGTCGGTTTCACCAGTCAGAAGCCTGATCTGGCTTATGGCAGGGCCTTCATCGTCGGGACATCTGATTCTGGTGATGGCGCCAGTCGCTTGATCGACCTGGGCACGCTGGGCGGAGATTACGCGCAGGCTCTGGCGATCAATGACGCCGGATTTGTCACGGGCAACTCGCAGGCCGGGGCCAATTATGGGTCGACCCACGCGTTTATCTGGGATGTCCAGTCGGGCATGCTCGATCTAGGCACGCTCGCGGGCGGCGACTTCAGTTATGGCACTGCCATCAACGCGAACAACCATGTCGTAGGCTACGCGGCGATCAACAACGTCGACGATCGCGTCCATGCGTTCCTTTATAAGGCCGACCAGCAGATGATCGACCTCGGCTCGCTCGGGGGCGCATCCTTGGAAAGCGATCGCAGCTTTGCCTTGGGTATCAACGTGAACGATGACGTGGTGGGTTACAGCTATCTGCCACCGAGTCTAGCGGGAGAAACGGTCGGACCGCCGGTCGCCTTCATTTACCGCAGGGAATTGATGACGGATTTGAATACCCTGATCAGGGACGCGGCGAAGGATTACCGCCTTTATTCCGCCACGGGGATCAATGACAAGGGGCAAATCGTTGCCGTCGCCTACGTCACGTCAGTCCAGGCCTTTCACGCTGTTCTGCTGACCCCGGAATTGGCGGTAGGTTCGGGAAGGCCCAACACTGTCGGAC
>JBEEHC010000119.1:0-8588 GCA_041167205.1 Verrucomicrobiota bacterium | reverse complement strand
CCCGATGCAGAAGCTTCGGGAATCCGTCGGGTTTCAGGGATTGCCGACGGTCAATCACCTTTGAGCAGGAATCTGACGAAGCACTTTCCCGGCGGCGAAGCTAAATCGGAGGTTATCAGCCAATCGGTGAGGGAGGGATTCGAACCCTCGGTACCCTTTTGGAGTACGGCGCTTTAGCAAAGCGCTGCTTTCGACCACTCAGCCACCTCACCAACAGAGTGCGAGAATAGGAGCGCCGCGGATACTCGTCAACCGTGCCGCGCCGCAACGGAGGCGCCGGGAATAGTTGTCGGCGCTGATCGGAGGCGGTACAGAGACATCTTGTGATCACGGAAGGCGAGGCGCTTACTCATATCCTCAAGAGCGTGAAGCCGCTTGCTCCGCGCCGCGTGCCCCTCGCTCAGGCGCGGGATGGGTTTGCAGCGCAGGACATTTTCGCCCGGCTCGCGCTCCCGGCTTTCGACAATTCGGCCATGGATGGTTATGCCGTCGTAGCCGGCTCGTGCAGACTTGGGAAAAGCCAACGCCTCATCGGTGAGCAACCGGCCGGAGTTGATCGCAAGCTGCGGATAGCGGCAGGAGAGGCGGTCCGTGTTTTCACCGGCGCGCCAATCCCCGAAGGCGCGGACGCCGTGATCATGCAGGAAGACGTTCGGCGCGATGGTTCGGAAATTTTCCTCAACGCGGAGGTCGAGCCCGGGGAGTTCGTCCGTCGCCGCGGGTCGGATTTGATCGAGGGGCAGAAGGTTCTTTCGACTGGCGAAAGGATTCGGCCGCAGACGCTGGCGTCGCTCGCGGCGCAAGGAATCACTGAGATCGGCGTCGGCGGCGAAGTGCGCGCGGCGATCGTCACGACGGGAGACGAGCTAGTCCGGCCCGGCGGATCGCTCGGCGCCGGTCAAATTTATGAAAGCAATTCGACCCTCATGCGGGCGCTCTTGGAGAAACAAGGAGTGTCGAGCGCGGCGGTCGAACATTGCCCGGATGACGCGCTCTCGATCGAAGCGGCGCTGCGAAGGGGTCTCGAAAACGATGTCCTGGTGATCGTGGGCGGCGTCTCGGTCGGCGCGCGTGATCTGGTGAAGCCGGCCCTGACCTCCGTCGGCGCAGAAACGGATTTGTGGCGAGTCTCCGTCAAGCCCGGCAAACCGTTTCTCTTCGGTCGCGCCGGCCCGTGCGCGATCTTTGGCTTGCCGGGCAATCCGGTCTCGGCCTTCGTGACTTTCCTCTTGTTTGTGCGGCCCGCGCTCCTGCAAATGATGGGAGCGAACGAAGATGAACTTTCCCTGCCGAAGTACGAAGCGCAGTTGGCCGAAGATGTGCAAAACGGGAGCGACCGCCCGCATTACGTGCGCGGCCGAGTGGCCCAGGGAAAATTCACGCCGGTCGGACGCCAGGAATCGCACGCGCTCTATGGCTTGAGTCGGGCGAATGCGCTTCTGCGAGTTCCACCGGGCGAGACCTTTCCGAGCGGGGCCACCGTTCCCATCGTGGCTCTCGATTAAACGCCGTGTTTGTTGCCGCTCGCGTTTGACACTCCTCGCGAGCATTTTAGCTTAAGCGCGTTGAACACAGCCACCGCCACCACAACTCAACTCACGTTAAACGGCATGGACCAGTTCCGCGCCGACGCGGAACGGCTCTCTCATATCATCCTGGAAATGCAGCGTTGTTTCGTCCTGCATCTCTGCAAGGAGCTGGCGCCGGGCAATGTTTCGTTTCCGCAGTTTTTTCTCCTGGCGGCGCTCGATCACAAGGAGGTCCTCACCATGTCCGCGATCGCGCAAAAAATGGGACACACCACTGCGGCCGCGAGCGGTTTGGTAGCGCGGCTGGAGAATCTCGGCTACGTGGTGCGTTCGAGCGCGCGCGAAGATCGGCGCAAGGTCATGGTTTGCATCACGGAAAAAGGCTCCGCTCTGGTGCGACGCATCCGCGAAGAAATGGTGGGCAATTTGATGAAGGTCATGACCCATCTGACTCGCGGAGAGCAGAAGGCGTGGCTCCAGATCTACAGCAAGATTTACGATTACTGCCAAGCGAAAGACGACCCCCCATTGCGCAGTAAATCGCGCCACGACCTGCTCATGTCGCGGCGTTTCGAAAATGGAACGCGCTGATCCCGATCTCGGGAACAATTGGCCGGGCGCGGAAACAACCTGAAATTTTTAAGCAGCTATTCGGCAGCGGTTTAAGGTACTAATAGCGAATGCGGCACGTGGAATGCATAGGAGTCAGCGCTAAAGCTCTCGATCCCGCCGCTCCTTCTCCGAAAACCATCCGTTCACAGTCCGTTCCGCACTTCCTTTCCATGCGAAAACTTTTCCTTTCCGCCCTGTTCGTCGTTTCGCTTCTTGCGCTTGCCGCATCTGACGGATTGCTTGCCGGATCCGACAGTAGAAGTGAAGTGCGCTCTGTGCGGTCTGGAGTTCCGCGATTTACCCTCAATCAAGCGATTCTGACCGCACTACAGCAGAATCCCTCTATCCAGATCGCGCGGCAGGAGATCGAGCGCACGAAAGGCCTCTATATTCAGATGCGAGCGGAAGCATTGCCCCAGATCGGCTCCACCGGCTCATTCCAGGATACCGATCCGCATCTGCAGGTGAATCATGGCGGATCAGCCAATACAACCACGCCCACGCCCACTCCTGGTGGCACCCCTCCTGGGCTTGATACCAGTTCGTTCAGCGGGGTCGAGCGGCAGTACAACGTGCGGATACAGGCGACGCAGGTGATTTTCGCCGGAGGGCGAATTATTTCGCAGATTCGCGCGGCTAGTTTCACGCGCGACAATAGCTACTACGGGTTTCGGAATGCGATCGATCTAGTGGTCGCGACCGTTCGTCAGCAATTTTATCTGGTTCTTCTGAACCGCGCGCTGATCGGTGTCCAGGAGGAATCGGTTAAGTTGTTGAAGAGCCAGCTGCAGGATCAACAAAATCGATTCGAGGCCGGCACTGTGCCTCGCTTCAACGTGCTGCAAGCGCAAGTGGCGCTTTCGAATCAGTATCCATTCCTCATCGCCGCGCAAAACAATTATCGCATCGCGCAGCTTCAGCTCGCGAAAACGCTCGGACTCGATTTCGATCCGGCTCGGGGCGATGCCGCGCCATTGGAGGCGGTCGGAGAATTGCAGTATCAGCCCCGTCACATGCTGCTCGCCCAGGCAATCGCGCTGGCCAAAGAGCGTCGCCCATTCCTGAAACAACAGAAAGCCATCGTGCTCAGCAACGCGGAACAGGTGCGCGTCGCGCGCTCAGGATACTTCCCGCAGATCAATGCCACCGGCGGGACCGAGGTGCGCAGTTCGGCGTTTAGCGATAACCCCCGCGATGTCAGCAGCGGATATATTTTCGGTGCCACCGGGACTTGGGCGATTTGGGACTGGGGAGCGACCTACGGCGCAGTAAAACAAGCAAACGCCATCCTGGAGGAATCGAAAATCACCCTCGACGACGCGGGCCGGCAGGTTGAGCTCGAGGTGCAGCAATCGGATTCAAATTTGAAGCAAAGCGCTGAGCTCGTTCACGCGACGGAAGAAAGTGTCGGCCAGGCGGAGGAAGCCTTGCGTCTCGCTACGGCGCGCCTGAGCGCGGGCGCGGGAACGCAGCTGGAGGTTCTCGACTCCCGGGTTCAGGTCACGCAGGCCCAATCGAACCGGCTGCAAGCGCTCTATAACTACAGCACCGCTCTCGCGGAATTCGATCGTGTCACCGCCACCGAGGTTACTTATTCGAATGAGCTCGACGAGCCGAAGACCCGACGGAAGCTGAAGACCGACGCCGTCCCCACGCCCGCGCCGAAGCCAGGTCCGCTTGAGCTGAATCACGCGGGAATCCGAACACCCGTCGAGACCAGACGCACGACTCGGACGAGTTCCGGTAAGTGAAGACGGGCCAGCTTTCGGCTGAGCATTTCCCGGCGCTCGGCGCGCGGCCCAGCGTCGTTCACGGTTTCACTTTGCGCGTTCCCAATATCGAGGTGTCGCACGACAAATTGGAAGCGCTTGCTCGATTGGATGGCGTTCATCGGGAAATCCGAGGAGAACATGCACTCCATTCTGCGCCCTTCATTACCGCACAACAGGTGCACGGAAAGCGCATTGGTGTCGTCGATGACACGACCGTGGGGAACAAGTGTTTCGACAGTTGTGATGGCCTGATCACGAATCGGCGCGGCGTTTGCCTCGGCATTTACGTCGCTGATTGCTGCGCCGTTTTCCTCGTCGACCCCATACACGATGCGATTGGTCTGGTGCATTCCGGAAAGAAAGGGACGGAGCTCGGTATTGTCTCCGCCGCCATCAACTCGATGAGCGAATATTTTGGTTCGCGCCCCGCGGATCTCGTTGTGCAACTCAGTCCGTGCATTCGTCCGCCGCATTACGAAACGGATTTCGCGGGCGAGATTGTGCGGCAATGCCGCGATCTCGAGGTCACGGCCGTAAACGACTGCGGCGTTTGCAGCGCGTGCGATTTGAACCGCTATTATTCGTACCGAGCGGAAAAGGGACGCACCGGCCGCATGCTCGCGTTTTTAGCGCTAGCCTAATCCTCGCCCTCAGGATCGGCGCTGTAGGAAACAATCCCACGCTTGCCGACCTCGGTCACGAAGCTGAAGAACTCGCGACCCACGAGACCGAATTCCATCTCGGAGGCCTTCTCCAGGGCCTGCTTCGTGTTCAGTCCGCTTGTGTAAAGAAGCTTGAACGCTCTCTTGATTTCGTCGCGATCCGCTGGGCTGAATCCCGCGCGCCGCAACCCGAGAATGTTCACGCCAAAAACCTGGTTCTTCGCCGCGATCAGAAAGGGCGGCAGGCTCTTGGTGAATCGCCCCTCAGCCATGACAACCCGGCCGATCCGGATGCCCTGGTGAAAGCGCGACCCGCCGCCGATGAACGCGCGGTCGTCGACTCGAACATGCCCGGCGAGCAAAGAGTTATTTACGATGACCACGCCGTTCCCGATCTTGCAATCATGCCCGACGTGAGCACCGACCATAAGAAAATTCCCATCGCCGAGAACTGTTGCACTTCCTTCCGTCGCGCCGCGATGAATGGTGCAGTGCTCGCGAATCACGTTGGCATTGCCGATCTCAACTCGGCTCTTGATTTGCGCCTGAAAGTTGAGGTCCTGCGGTGGAGTTCCGATGATCGAGCCGTGCCCGATAAGATTATCGGCGCCCATCTGGACCGGTCCCTCAATCACGACGTGCGATTGGATGACGCACTTGTCCCCGATAACCGCCTCCGCGCCAACAATCGAAAAGGGACCGATCTCGACCTCTGTGCCGAGTTGGGCCGTCTCGTCTACGATTGCTGTCGGATGAATTCTCACAGCACGCCCGCTTCCTTGAAACTGAAATAAGGCAGCCGTCCCTCTGCCGGCGCCCCAATAATAATGTGATCGAGCAGTTTGATCTGAAGGAGCTCGGCGGCTTCGGCCAAACGTCTCGTTAGGCTATGATCGGACTGGCTGGGGGAGGGGTCGCCGGAAGGATGGTTGTGCACCACGATCACCGCGTAAGCGGACGAAATGACCGCGGGCCGGAACACGTCGCGGGGATGCGCGATGCTTTCGTTTACGCTGCCGAGCGAAACCTCCTCCATCCGGACCAGATGGTAGCGCGTATCGAGAAGAATAACGCGCAGCGATTCCTTGTGGAGAGTCCGCATTTCGGCGGCCACCAAATCGTGGACCAGTTCGGGTGAGTCAAGTTTTCGGCGCGACAAGCGCTCGTTTGCGAGGCGTTGGCCGAGGCCGAAGGCGGCCACGAGCTGAATCGCTTTCGCTGGTCCGATTCCCGGAATCGACGCGATTTCTTTCACGCTGCACCGGCTCAAGCCGGAGAGAGAACCGTATTGTTCCAAAAGCTGGCGGGCCACTTCAACCGCATTGGCTCCCGGCAAACCAGTCCGGAGCAGGATCGCGATTAGCTCCGAGTCGGTTAGGGCGGCCGCTCCGCGGCCAAGAAGTTTTTCACGTGGCCGCTCATCTTGCGGCATCTCGCGGATCTTTATTTGAGCCATTCGAAAAGCGCGTGGAAGGGAGGGGGGAGCCTGCACGGAGCCTGTCAAATGTGTCCCATCCTGTGTCTAGGCACGAAATTGGTCGAGCAATTCCCTGAGCGCATCCCCGAACTGGAAGAGTGAATCGCAATATTGATTGGGACGAAGCGCCTCCAGTTCACGCTGCGCGTCGCGAATCAATTCTTCCCCAGCATCCACGGACGCTTTCAAAGCGCCGTTGGGCGAATCCATTTTCAGCAGCTTGGTGATCGCACTGGATTGTTCCTTGAGGATAAGCTCGCAGTATTGCTCCCGTTCGGCCGCCGGCGCGGAGCCGAGCAACATCAGGACGGGCAACGTCAATTTTCCGTGGCGCAAATCGGTCCCGAGCGTTTTGCCGATGTCGGCTTCGTTCCCGGCGATATCAAGGCAATCGTCATAGATCTGGTATGCCGCGCCGATTTTTCGTCCAAAATCCTTCAGCGTGCGAACCGTCTCGGCCTTGGCTCCGTTCAGCACCGCGCCCAGTTCAGCGGCTGCCGCAAAGAGGGAGCCCGTTTTCATCTCGATGATTCGGAGGTAATCCTCGATGCCGAGATGCAGATCGAAGCGACGCTGTGTTTGGATGATTTCTCCGGAGCAAACCTCGCGAGCCGCGCGCGCAATTGTGCGGCAAACGTCCGTGTTGTCAAAATTCGTCGAGAGATTCAGCGCTTGTGCGAAAAGGCAATCTCCCAGGAGCACGCTCAACGAATTTCCCCAGCGTGCGTTGACGGTAGGCTGCGCGCGCCGGCGTTCGGCTTCATCCATGATGTCGTCGTGCACAAGAGTCGCGATGTGGATCAACTCGACGATTACGGCGAGATCGAGGTGCGCGGAGGTGATTCCGCCACTGGCGCCACCACTCAGTAACGCGACGAGAGGCCGCAATCGTTTGCCGCGACCTCCGATCGCATAGGTTACGTAACCCTCGATCGCGGGATCGAACTCGGCGGCTTGTTGAGCGATGCGCGCTTCGACTTCTTCCAATTGCGTTTGCACGCTGAGCGTCACCCGCGCCAAAGCTCGGTCCGGAGACGCCGTTGGCGCGCTCGAGTGTGCAAAAACTTCCACAAGCGCAGGATAGAAGGACGGCCTCTGCCTGTCAAAACAACAGGCGCAACGGGGGCGGGACCTGTTTCCGGTCTGTCCTACCGGCGCATCAACCATCCGGTGGTTTCATATTTCGCCTGTGCGATCGTGGTGCCGCGGTCGATAAGCTCTCTCGAAAGAGTTCTGTGTTCGACCCGATCGCAAAGCGTGCGGGCAAAGTCATCGCTGAAGCAGTGCGGCAATTTTGCGTTTTGAATGCTGCCCTGATGCAGCAATCCCGCGCGAGAGCGTCGGTGTGCCGCCCCGGCAATCTTGCGGCCTCCACTGATCACGTCCGCGCGGACCGCATTGGCAAAACAATTCTCCGAGATTCTTGCTGAGACCGAGTTTGCGAGGGTCGCATCAATGCCGTTCGCTTGTAACGCTTCTCGAATCGCATCGTGCACGCCGGAATAGATGGCGAGCGAGGAGCGGGCGAAAAACGGATGACTTGCGGGAATGATGACGGAGTAAGTGAGATCATCTCCATGCGGAACGATTCCGCCTCCGGTCCATCGGCGGACAATTTCACGGTCGCCTCGCTGGTCTGCGACATCCGCGTACGATCCAAAATAACCGAACGAGAGTGCGGGACCTCGCCAGCGATAAAATCGGAGCGTCGGGAAAGCGGCGATTTGAAGTAATGCTTCGTCCACCGCCATATTGAGCGCGGCTGATCGTGGCTCGCTGTCGTCGTAGACATGCAGCTCTTGGAGCGTGTTCACCGCCGCGGAGGTTATCCCGAGATCTCCTCGAACAGGCGCTCGACCGCCGCACGAGGGTCTGGATCGGCGGTGATTGGCCGTCCGATCACGAGATAATCGGCGCCGCTTTTCAATGCTTCGCCGGGAGTGGTGAACCGCTTCTGATCGTCAGCCGCCGCCCAGCTGGGACGGACGCCGGGCGTAATAAGTGTCATTTGGTCGCCGAGCCGCTGCCGCAGCACTCGCACTTCATGCGGGCTGGTGATCAATCCGTCGATTCCGGATTTCCGGCCGAGTTCCGCCAGGCGCAGAACTTGTTCCTCGACCCCGGAGTTCACGCCGGTTTCGCTCAGAGTTTCCGGCGTCGCGCTCGTTAATACCGTCACCCCCAAAAGCGAAAGACTGGGCGGCCTGGCTTCCACCGCCGCCTCGAGCATCGCGCGACCGCCACTCAGGTGAACAGTCAGCATCTGCACACCGAGTGTGCCAGCCGCGGCGACGGCTTTGGCGACGGTGTTCGGAATGTCGTGCAGCTTCAGATCGAGGAATATTTTGGCGCCCGTCGCGGCAATTGCCCGGATGATTCCCGGGCCCTCCGCGGTATAGAGTTGCAATCCGATCTTGTAGGTGGAAACAGAGCCCGACAAGACGGAGACAAGCGCGAGCGCCTTTGATTGCGTTGGAAAATCGAGTGCCACAATCAAGCGGTCGCGCAGACTGATTGTGTTTGAAGGCGACTTCAT
>JBEEHC010000118.1:0-11469 GCA_041167205.1 Verrucomicrobiota bacterium | reverse complement strand
CGCGAAATGGGTGACCTTTTGGGGCGCTTTCAGACTGAACTTGAAACGTTCCGGGGTGGCATCCCACCAACCCTGGATGGTTTTCGCGCTCGGAATTCTCCGAAAGGTGTAGTTAATCTCAGTGGTGGATAATCGCTCCGCGTAAAAGGGCAACATCTTCGCCGTGGATAGATCCTCCGGATAAAATGTCCCTTTCCATTCGGGATACTGGAACCCTGACGTGCCGACCCAGATATTCATGGGCGGATTATGCTCCGTTCCGATTCGCTGCACAACGCAAGGCGCATTAATCCCTGTTGTCTGCTTCGGGGACAACCTTTGCGCGTGACAACCGGCTCCATCTGTTCAGGATCGCCTCATGATCACCAAAAACATCGGCATGCTCCTGCTTGCCATTTACCTCATTCTGGTCGGCCTTATCGGCATTTTTGGAATAAGTCTCGGCGCGGCCAGCATGCTGATTCCCATCCTGGCATTAATCGCCGGCATCTTGATTCTCATCGGAAAGTAGCTGCTGCGCCGGAGCGCGGCCTCCGGCAGACGATGATCGCGGCAATCGTGATGGTGATAACGAGTCCTATCCCAAACTCGTCGATGATGTATTGCGTCGGACCGGTGTCTCGCGTGAGCGGCGTGAAGATCGACTGAATGAAAAGATTATGACTGCCGTGGAGGATGGCCGCCGGCCAAAGACTCCCGGATCGCAGTGTCAACCAGGCCAGGATGAAGCTGTCGGCTACCACCATGACGGTAAAGCAGGTCAGGCCATACCACGGGGGCGTGCCTGCGTTGTAGTCGGCAAACAGCAGGACTGGGAAGTGGTAAACAGCCCACATCAAACCGCTGATAATTCCTACTCCGGAAAAACCAACCACCTTCGCGAGCTCCGGCACGAGGAAACCGCGCCAGCCTATCTCTTCACCAAGAGCGCGTGACGTCTTGCCCACAAGTCCCAGCGTCGCTGTGAGCAAAACGAAGAGGATGAGGGTTAGGGCTGGGGGAAAGTTCGACCAGCCAAATTGCTCCCCGGTCCGTTTAACAAAATCCGCACCAGCGAATCCACCCAAGCCGCCGACCCATACAACCAGATACACCGGCAGCGTGTAAGCGATCGGAATGAGGTAGCCGAGCCAGGGATAACGGACCGCTCCCCACTTCCACGGCAGATCGCGAATCTTTTCGCCGAAGATCCTCTTCGTGGCAAAAGCCGCCAGCGCCGGACTCCACATTGCTCCGGTGACGTAAAACAAATTGCCCGCATCCATTTTCCCCGCGTGCAAAACGAACGCATCGAACACGCCGCTGAAGCACAACGTGAGGGTGTAGAACAACGCGATCTTCTTCCAAACTCGCGCCTTCGAATTCTCCATGGCGCCGAGGTTAATGAAATACGGGCGATGCGCCAGCCCGAAGGATTGCCCCGCGGTTCTGTTACTGAAGATAATACGCTTCAATCAGCGCGATGCCCGTCCCGCCATTCACGCCACTCACTACCCCGGTGTAGTTCCCGGGGTTAAGGTCCGCGAGAATCGCTGATTCCGCGTCATCGGTCGGAGCGAGGCCGGTGCCTTGGATGACCACTTGCTGCGAGTCCTTCCAATTGTTATTCGCGGCGATTCTCGTTCCCTGCGCGTCGAACAAATCCATTTGCGGATCGGCCAGAGCAGACTGAATGCCGGCCCCAACCAAGGACGGCCCGATCGCACGAAAGAGAATTCGTGCCGGGTCGGGTCCAAGGAGAATCACGCCTCCGATCATCACGCGCTCGCCGAGGCCGACGGATCCTCGCGTGCTGATGTTCGCCAGTTTCGACGACGGTCCGCGCTGCAAATCGTAAACTTCGACGAGGCCAACGCCGGTCGTGTTGTTCCTGCCGCTCATTATCGTCGTATAGGCGCCGGGCTGGAGGGAAGCGACGAGGGCCGACTCCAAATCATTGGAAGGCGCGAGCATCGTGTCGCGAATGATCTGCTCCTGCGTGTCTTTCCAGTTGTCGTTGGCTTGCAGCAGATTTCCGCTTGAATCGCGCAGCTCCAGCGTCGGGTCGGCGAGCGAACCCTGGACGCCGAGAGCAGCGAGTGATGGTCCCATTCCACGGACTATCACGTTCTTCGCGACGTTCCCCGCGATGATAAACCCGCCGATCGAAACGCCCTCCCCATTCAGCACATTTACGCGGGTGGAAATGTTTCCCATGCTGGCACGGCTGGTCACGTGAACGACCAGAGCGTCGTAGGCGACAGTGTGCACGCCATCATTCACGCTCAGCATCAGCGTATAAACCCCGGACTGGGTAAAACTCGCGGTCGTGATGGCGTTGCTTGGATCGGCAAGCGCAACTGCCGCCGGTCCCGAATAGAGTCGCCATTGAATCGTCGCGTTTCCCAGCGGCGCGTTCACGACTCCGTTTAATGTGGCGTTCATCGGAAGCTCAACGAATTGATCCGGTCCCGCATCGACCGAGGGCGCGCCCGGGGAGCGCGGACCCTCAGTCGGACCGGTCGTTGCGATCACGTCGAAGTTATCGATCGTGATCGTCGAGAGGTGGTCGAAGGCATTCGCGACAAAGCGATCGTCGGGACAAACGGAGATCGAAAAGAAGTTGCCGTTATCGGCGACGATCGCGCCGTATTTCTTCAGTGCCAGGAGCACGGCTCTTTCTTCGATCGTCCAGCCTTGCGGAATCACGAAGCCCGCTTTGAGCCGCAAGCGCTGGCCCATCGCCGGATAGTTCGCCGAGGTGGCGGGGATCGACGATGCATAGTGCCGCGCGGGATAAATGTATTCGCGCCGGCTCTTCGCGACGACCAGCCGCACGGCGTGCTCCACCATGCCGCGCCTGCACTCATCATATCGAACGAGTGCTGGCAACATCGGCAGGCCCGCGGCATCACCGGACGTCCAGCTGGCTGGACGCAGCGCATTCGAATTGAGGTCGAACTTCGCGCCATTCGATGCCTGCCATCCGCTTTGGCTGAGTTTCGTCAGCCAGGTCTCCCAAACGGATCCGACGCCCGGCGCGACGATGATCGCGTGACGATCGCCCCCCGTGTTGTTCACGTCCTGCTGCCACTGCTGCAACGTGAGATTGCCCGTGCCCCTAGGCCACGTTTCAATCGGAAGGTTCGACGGGATGGGATAATTGCCGTTGGGGAATGTGCCGCCGTCGAGGTCGGATTCGTCGGGATAATTGAAAAACGGAATCGTAATCCGCGGCTGATTGTCCGGAACGAGCGCGTAGTTCATCTCATAAAATGGACGCAAGGTTCGCCGATTTGCGGCCAGGTCACTGATGATTTGTGCGATCATCGCGCTCGAATTGGAGAGCAGAGGGCGCTGCGAAATATCTTCGTTCCAAGCGCTGTCGCGCGGCATGATCTGCATTGCCGAGACGATCGCGTCTGCTGCCGGCGTGTTGAACAACGTGGACGTCGTTACGACAGGCGCCGGTCCGAGAATTCGTCCTTCCTGGTTTATGCGCTCGGCGGCGCGGGCGGTGAACGCGAGCGTCGAAGTCAGCAAGACCGTGATGGCGCCGCACCAGACGCTCTTGCCAGATGGCTTCATTTTGTTCTCCATGATGATTTTCGCGGAGACGCTCGGAGAAGCCCTGCGGCTCCTTAGCGCAGCAATATTTGCGCCGACGCTTCGCGCATTTCGCGAAGGAATGTAAACCGATCAGCCGCGCAATGCCTGCCCGAAACGAATCACCTCGGCAGCCAGTTCTTCGATGCGCCGGGCGACCTTCTTGTCCTTCAATTCGTCACCAGCAAACGCGTCGCCGGTCGCGTAGACAAAACGCGGAATGATCGTGCAACGGAAATCGAGCATCAGGCTGTTCGCGAAGGCCATGACCGACATGTAGCTGTTCATGCCTCCGGCCGCGCAAAGGAAACCGACGATCTTGTCCTCCCACGAGCTGCCCGTCAGCTCGACCATGTTCTTGGCCGCCGCGCTCACGTCGTAGTTGTAAACGGGCGTCGCGACCAGGATCGCGTCCGCCGCCTCGATGGAGGCGTTGAGTCTCTGGGCCGCCGGCTGCGTGTAGCACGTGTCGGCATCACACAACGGCAGGCCGAGCTCGCTGATGTCGAGCCACTCACAGTCCACCTTCGCCTTTTTTAGATAATCAAAAGCAATCCGGCCCATTCTTCGGCTGTTGCTGTCGGGATTACCACTCGTGCTGACCACAAGATATTTGGGCATAATTTCAACGGCGCCCGATCACGACGTGATCTTTTGCAAAAGCGCCCTTAGCTCCTGAAACTCCACGGGTTTAGTCAAATGATAATCGAAGCCAGCTTCCAGGCTGCGGCGGACATCTTCCTCCATCCCAAAGCCACTGAGCGCGATCCCTTGCATTGGTTGACGCCGCTTCGCCTCGCGCACCAGTTCGTAGCCGCTGCTGTCGGGAAGGCCGATATCGCTGATGAGCGCATCAAACCGTTCGGTCTCCATCAGCTTGAGCGCGCTTTGCCCGCAATCCGCCGAGGAGACTTCGTGTCCGCATCTGCCGAGGAGCCGTGAAAGAATGCGGCGGGTATCAGCATGATCGTCGACGAGAAGCAGGCGCAGATTTCTCGCGATGGCGATGTCGCCGTTCGTTGCCTTAATGGACGGAACGGTCGTTTCTTGAACAACATCGAGCGTCACTCTAAAAGACGCGCCCCGATTCTTTCCGTCGCTGTGGACGCTAATTGTGCCGCCGTGGAGTTTCAGCAGCGTTTGCGAAATGGTCAGCCCCAACCCGAGGCCGCCAAATTGTCGGATAATGGAGACTTCACCCTGTTCGAACGCACGGAAAATCCGCGCCTGGTGTTCGGGTTCGATTCCGATCCCGGTGTCGGTGATCTCAAAGACAAAGCGCCCTCCGTCGTTCGAGGTGCGAATCGTGATTTTTCCTCTCTGAGGAGTAAACTTCACCGCATTGTTCAACAGATTCCAGAAGACCTGCTGGATCCGAATCGGATCAGCCGAGATGTGATGGTCCTGGGCGACAAGATCCGTCGCCACTTCCAGCTCCTTCCGCACTATGTCCTCGTGCACGATCGTCAACGCATTGTGAAGCAAACGATGCGCGTCCACCGTTTCGGGATGGAGCTCGAGTTTGCCGCGGGTGATACGCGTCAGATCGAGAAGATCGTCGATCAGTCGTGCTTCAAACTGCACGTTCCTCCGGATGGCAGTGACTTCTTCGCGGAGATTCGGCGGCAATTCCTCGTGTTCCGCGAGGTAGCTCGCCGCGGCGAGCGCCGGAGTAAGCGGTGTCCGGAGCTCGTGACTCAAAACAGCCATGAAATCATCCTTGGCTTGGTTTGCTCGTTCCGCCGAGACCTTTGCCGCGCGTAGTCTTTCCTCTGCCCGCTTGCGCTCGGAAATGTCGCGCGCAACCTTCGACGCTCCGATCACCTTTCCCGTGGAATCCTTGATCGGCGAAACGGTGATCGAAACATCGAGCAATCGGCCATCTTTCCCAACCCGGACGGTTTCAATAGGATCTACCCGCTCGCCGCGGCGAATGCGGGTCAGAATCAGTTCTTCCTCTCCCTGGTGATCCGGCGGTATCAGGCGCATGATGGAGGTGCCAATCATTTCGCTGGCGGAATATCCAAAGATCCTCTCCGCGCCCGCATTCCAGCTCGTCACGATGCTGTTCAGATCCTTGCCCACGATCGCGTCATCTGATGAATTAACGATCGCCGCCAGGCGTTGGAAAATGATCTCTGCCTGGTTGCGTTCGGTGATGTCACGAAAGCTCCAGACACGGCCGACGCTCCGATCCTCGACAGATTGCAGTTTGGAATACCGTTCGAAGACCCTTCCGTCGGCGAATTCCAGAACATCAAAGCTTTCCGGAAGAGAGGATGCCTCGATCTCGTGGATCCTGGCGATGAATCCCTCAGGATCGTTGAATTGTTGGCTGGCAACCTTCCTCAGCGGCCTATCGGCCTGGGCGTCCATGAGTTCACGAGGCAGGCGCCACATCTCGACATACTTCTCGTTGAATCCGGTGATCTTTCCGTCACCATCCGTCACCAAAATTCCATCAGTGGTAGACTCCAGTGTGGCCCGCATCATCGAAAGCGAATGAGCGAGCTCCTTCGTCTTTAGCTCCAGCGCTTGTTTGGCCTGGATGAGCTCCTGCTCTGCGCGCTGTCGCGCCTGAAGGATGCTGCTGGCGGTCTGCAGAGCGGAAGAGCGTAGCAAATTCTCCGTGTCGTCGTTTGGCTCCACTTATTTATCTTCGATAATCGCTGTCGCCAGGGACGTGCCGAGAACACGCGCGCGGATTTTTTCGAACGCTTTCTCCCGGCTCGTGGAAATATCGTCGCTGAAAGGTGAAAATCCGCAGTCGTCCGTCGTTCCAAGCTGCTCCACGGGAATGTATCGTGCGCCCTCGAGTATCCGGTCGCGAATTTCCTCCGGGGTCTCCACGCGCGGATCGATTGGGGCGACCACTCCAATGAAAACACGCTGATCCGGTTTCATGTAATCCCGAATGATCTTCAAGACGCGGACCCGATCCTTCTCCCCAGCCAGGGCGATGTAAAAGTTTCCGACCTGCAGTTCGAACAAGCTGGGCAGCAACTCCGCATAATCGACATCCGCGCTATGAGTGGAATCGCGGTCGCCGCCGGGGCATGTGTGCACGCCGAGACGCTGGCGGTCTTCCGCGGAGAACCGCGCCAGCGCCAGATTGTTCAAATCGATGAAACTGTTCAGGAGCTCTCCCGAAGGATCGAGCTTGATCGCCAGTCGTCCTTCCGTGAAGTCGATCTGGACCTTGTGCGCGCCCTTGTCGAGGCAACGCCGCATCTCGGTTTCGTGCTCGTGCAACAGATCGTTGATAAACTCGTCGCGCGGATAGCCCGGAATGGGTTCGGCCGGATACATGAGACTCAAGGCCGAAGGCGAGATCACCGCCTGCTTCAACGGGACCCGCGCATAGCGTTTGGCCACATCGATGAAACTGTCGGCCCGCATGAGGTAACGAAAAGGACCGGCTGTAAGCCGTGGCCATTGTCGCGTGTGAGTAATGAAAGGAAGCTTGAAGCCGTCGGGCGCGATGTTGGGAAGACCGTCGACGCAATAGGTGGCGAAGTTGTGATACTTCCTTTGCTCCCCGTCTGTGATCACAGGAGATCCCGTGGCCTCGAAGCGCTCGATCGTGTCCCGGATCGCCTCATCAAAAAGCGGATCCAACGCCGGATCCAGGCTCCCACTAATTTTGATCGCCTCGATAAGTGCGAGAGGCCTCGGGATGCTGCCAATTGGCTCCGTTGGGATTGTCATTGGCCGCTCGTGGTTAGTGAAAAAGTGTGGACGGGCAACGTCGCTGAGTCAAGCACGGGCGGCGCTCATGCGCTATATATCCAGCTGTTTCCGTATAGGATGTCGACTTAATACCGCCATTCGCGGAAAGAAATCCGCGCGACCATGTCCGAGAGCTCCGATCCAACTCCGACGCCGCATAGACGACGCCAGCGCTACCGTGGCAAACATCCACGCCGCTTCGAGGAGAAATATAAGGAGCGAGATCCGCAGCGTTATAGGGAAACCGTCGCCAACGTCATGGCGTCCGGCAAAACGCCTGCTGGCACACACCGGTCCATCATGGTGGCGGAGATTCTGGGAGTCCTTTCGCCCAAGCCGGGCGAAGTCGCGATCGACTGCACGCTAGGCTACGGCGGACACGCGCAGGAAATTCTCAGGCGCCTTCAACCGGGAGGAAAATTGCTCGGCCTGGATGCTGATCCAATCGAGCTGCCGAAGGCCGAAGCCCGCCTTTGTGCGCTTGGGTTTGGTCCGGAAATTTTGACCGCGTATCGCAGCAACTTTGCCGGCCTTCCCAAAATCCTGGCGCAAGCTGGAACTAACGGCGCGGACATTGTTCTGGCCGACCTCGGTGTTTCTTCCATGCAGATCGACGACCCCGCGCGGGGATTTTCCGTGAAGCATGGCGGGCCGCTGGATATGCGAATAAATCCTCAACGTGGCCAGCCGGCCTCGGTTCTCTTGCAACAAATTCGCGCGGACGCTCTCGCTTCCTTGCTCGCGGAAAATTCCGATGAACCGCACGCCAGCGCGCTTGCGTCCGCTCTCGCCGGAAAATCATTCGCGACCACTACATCCCTGGCCGCCGCAATCCGCGCCGCGTTACCACGCTTGAAGAAGGACAGTTCCGATCTCTCTGTTCGCCGCGTTTTTCAAGCGTTGCGCATCGCGGTCAATGACGAACTCTCCGCTCTCGACAGCTTGTTGCGAGACCTGCCCGCCTGCCTTAATCCCGGGGGGCGCGTGGCGATCCTGACGTTCCATTCCGGGGAAGACCGCCGCGTGAAGAAATCTTTCGAGCAAGGCTTACGCGACGGCGCCTACGAGGAAATATCGCGCGAGGTCATTCGGCCTACCGCCGCTGAACGAAATTCCAATCCACGTTCCGCCTCCGCCAAACTTCGTTGGGCGCGAAGGCCCGTCTGAGATTTCCGAACTAAATTGCCGTTCTTAGCGCGATCTTCCCCACGAGCGGCGTGGCGAGGGAGCCGAACCGCGATGACGCTCGCTGCGGCGAGCATTCCCGCTCCCGCGCGGGGAATTGCCAGGCAATTTCGGCTCCATCTTCGGTTGGGAGAATCGGCGTTCTCCCCTGCCCCTATCTTCGCGCGGTGGCGCGGCCGCATTGTAGTCGAATCCTTCCGCGCGTTTGCGCACAATGCCCCGTCCGATAAAACGTTCGAGCGATCGCAGCGGTCCGTGATCTTCCGGCGTGATGAAACTGATCGCATCACCGATCGCATGCGCGCGGCCGGTGCGCCCGATGCGATGGACATAATCCTCCGAGTGCATCGGGAAATCGTAATTCACGACGTGTGAAATTCCATCCACGTCGATACCCCGCGCCGCGATATCGGTCGCCACGAGCACCCGCACGGCTCCGGACTTAAAATCCTTCAAAGCGCGGAGCCGCTGATTCTGCGAACGGTTCGAATGGATCGTCCCGGTCTTGATCCCGCTGCTCTCGAGCCGGCGCGCAATGCGGTCGGCGCCGTGCTTCGTGCGGGTAAAGACGAGGACCGTGTCGAACTGCGGATCGGCCAACAAATGAAGGAGGAGCGCGGGCTTTAAGTGCGCTCGCACTTCGTAGGCTAGCTGTGTGACCGTGTCCGCGGGGTTCGCCCGCCGGCCAATCTCCACAATTTTCGGCGACTGCTGGAACTCGTGGGTCAACTTTTCGATTTCCCGGGAAAGCGAGGCCGAGAACATCAGCGTCTGGCGCTTCCGCGGCAGCGCTTTCACGATCTGCCGGATGGGAGGAAGGAACCCCATGTCCAGCATCCGATCCGCTTCGTCGAGCACGAGAAATTCGATGCCGGAGAAATTGCAGACCCGCTGTCCCATCAAATCGATTAACCGGCCGGGCGTCGCGACGACCAGATCAACGCCGGAACGCAGCGCCTCGATCTGCGGGCGTTCGCTCACGCCGCCGAAGACGGTGGCCATGCGTAACGGAAGATGTCTCGCGTACGCGCGTACGTTCTCCTCGATCTGCACCACGAGCTCACGGGTGGGTGCAACTACCAGCGCGCGCGTGCCATGCCGTCGCCCATCGCCGATGGAAGCGGCGAGCTTGGTCAGGATGGGCAGAACGAACGCGGCTGTCTTGCCCGTGCCCGTCTGCGCGATCCCGATCAGATCGTGTCCAGTCAGAATGTGCGGGATAGCTGCCGCCTGAATCGGAGTCGGCTCGGTGTAGCCGGCTTCCTGCACGGCTTTAAGAATTTGAGGAGAGAGGTTAAGAGCGCGAAATGGCATAAGCCGGGGACTATCGTTCCTTTGGATATGAGCGCATCCGTTATCTTGGCGGAGGCAGTTGGCACAATTGCCCTCTAGGCCGGCCCCTTTAACTGCTCGCACTTCGCTTCATAGCTCTCGATCAGAGCCGCGATCTTCACGTGAAAGGCATCCTGCGCGGAATAGAGCGCACCGATCGGTTCCGAAAACTCGCCCTGCTTCAATTCCTCCTCGATCGTTAAAGTTAACTGCGCGAGCGCCTCGATGTTTCCACGCGAATGGAATTCCATCTCCTTGAGCTTCGACAGGACGGCAACAGACTTTTCCAGGTCGTTCGGGCCCTGCTCCGCTTTTGGAGCAGCCTGTGCTGGCGCGCTCTCGGCCGGTTCTTTTTCGGTCTCGCCGGCCCTCATCTTCTTGCCGCGGGAAGCTCGCTTCGCCGCTGGAGCGGCCTCCGTGTTCTTGTGATGTTTCTCCTGCGTGACCTTCTTATCGTGCGCAACGTTTCGTGGATCGGACATCGCTAACATTACACCCCCTGGCTCGTATCCGCATTGCCCAAAGCAAATCACCCGGCTTATGATCATCACGAACTCGCCAATGAAAAATCAGCTCTTCGCCCTGGCGGCGCTCCTCCTTTTCTCCATCTTCCCCTCACCCATGCGCGCCAACCCAACTCCTGCCGAGCGCGTCGCGGAAATTCAGAAGGCGCTGCGCTTCGCGAAACTCGACGGCTGGCTCTTCTACGATTTTCGCGGCAGCGATCCCCTCGCGCCCCGAATCCTCATGCTGGGCGAGCACGCTTCCGGATCGCGCCGCTGGTTCTACTACATTCCTGCGTCCGGCGAGCCGACGAAGATTGTGCATTCGATCGAGCGCTACAAGCTCGATCCCCTGCCCGGCAAGCGCCTTGTCTACCGCGGCTGGGATGAGCTGCGGACACACCTCGGCGGCACAATAAATGGCGATCCGCCCGGCGAGAGATCGCGCCACGCCGTATCGAGACGCATCGCCATGCAGTATTCGCCGATGAACGACATCCCATACATGTCGCGAGTCGACGCCGGCACGATCGAGCAAGTCCGCTCCTGTGGCGCCGAAGTGGTCACCAGCGCCGATCTGGTTCAGCAGTTCGAAGCGGTCTGGACACCCGCGCAAAAGCAGTCGCACATCGAGGCCTCCGACAAGACGCATCGCATCATTATGGAAGCCTTCGCCGAAATCGCGCGCCGCATCCGCGCCGATGAGCCGGTGACGGAATACGACATCCAGCAATTCATCATCCGCCGCTGGGACGAAGAAGGCCTGATCCCCGAGCCCGGGATCGTCGCGGTGAACGCCAACAGCGCCAATCCGCACTACGCACCGACGCGTGAAGTAACTCTCCCCATCAAACGCGGCGATTTCGTCCTGATCGATATCGCTTCCAAGCTGAAGAAACCGGGCGCCGTCTTCACCGATCAGACCTGGACCGGCTACGTCGGCGAAACCGTGCCCGAGGAATTCACTCGTATCTTCAACATCGTGCGTGAAGCCCGCGATTCCGCCGTCGAGTTCATCCGCAAGAATGTGCGCGCCGGCAAATTTGTTCGCGGAGCGGAGATCGACGATGTCTCACGTGGGGTCATTAAGCGCGCCGGCTACGGCGAGCAGTTCACCCATCGCACCGGGCACTCG
>JBEEHC010000117.1:0-8478 GCA_041167205.1 Verrucomicrobiota bacterium | reverse complement strand
TCATTACACGGGAAAGGGCGTTTCGATTCCGCTCATCGTCAAAGACGGCAAATTGTTTCTCGAGGCAAACCTGGAAGTACCCGCTGGGAAAACGACCACCCACAAATTGCGCATCGACACCGGCTCGGAATCTTCGGTCAACGACGAGATCGTCCAGCAGTCCCTCGAGACACGCAGCAGCACGTTGGGGGGCGGGTTGGGCGAGAACTTCAAATCCTATTCGGGCGTTTTCACGTCGGTGAAAATCGGCCCGTATGTCCTCAACCACGTCTGGGGTCCGGGCGGTTCGCCTCCCATCATCGGAATGGAAATTCTTCGACGTTTCATCATCACTTTCGATGCGCCTCACGGCCGCATCTATCTCGAGCCGACACCGGCTTTGAGTGAACCGGTCCCCACCCCACCCTAGGAGTAAAAGATTATGAACGACCTTCGCTACGCTTTTCGCCAGCTCCGCAAATCCCCCGGATTCACCCTTATTGCTGTGCTCACACTTGCCCTCGGCATCGGCGCGAACAGCGCGATCTTTAGCGTCGTCAACGCGGTCCTGCTCCGGCCGCTGCCTTACCCGAAGGCCGACCGTCTCGTTTACTTGAACGAAGTGATTAATGGGACGAATTCGTCCATCGCTCTGCCGGATTACGTCGATTGGCAGCGTGACAGCACTTCGTTCCAGCATCTCGCGCTGACCCGCATTGAATCACTCAATCTCAGCGACGTTCCCGGGCGTCAACCGGAGCGGATCTCAGTTTCCCTGGCGACCGCGAATTTCTTCGACACAATTGGGCTTCCACCGCACCTCGGCCGGACATTCACGACCGACGAAGATAAACCGGGCGCGCCTCCACTCGCGGTCATCAGCTTTCGCCTGTGGGATCGCGCTTTCCACCAGGACCCGCAAATTGTTGGGCGCGCCATCACTTTGCATGGCCGCCCCATCACCGTGATTGGCGTGATGCCGCGGGAAATGGATTCGCCGCATGGAGTGGATATTTGGCTATCGCTTATGCGTCGCAGCGCCATCCCGGGATGGCAGAATCGCGCGAACCACCCAATGTTCTACGCCTGGGGCCGGTTGAAGGACGGCGTCACGGTTGAGCAGGCCCGCGGCGAGATGGTCGCGATCGCGGCGCGTCTCGAGAAACTTTATCCCGCCACGACGGCCGGCACCGGCGTCGCGGTTCGACCGCTCCTCGAAAATCTCCTCGGTAATTACCGGACCAGCCTGGCGTTACTGCTCGGCGCGGTCGCCGTCGTTTTGCTCATCGCCTGCGCGAATCTCGCGAATCTTCTGGCCGTGCGGGGGGCCGCGCGAGCTCGGGAGTTCGCAATTCGTGCGGCGATGGGAGCCGGCCGCGGCCAGATTATCCGGCAACTCCTGATCGAAAGCTTTGCCATCTCCGTGATCGGCGGCGCGCTTGGAATGGTCCTGGCGATCTGGGGTCGCGACGCGCTGGTTGCGTTCGCTCCAGCGGGCGCGCCGCGGTTTGATGAGATCGGGTTCGACTGGCGGGTTCTCGCCTTTACGTTTCTGCTCGCGACGTTCACGACGATTTTGTTCGGGCTCTGGCCGGCCTGGCAGGCGGCGAGGGCGGATATCAACATGGCGTTGCAAGCCGGCTCGTTCGGCAGCTCGGAAACAAAAGCCGCGCGGCGCAGTCGCGACTGGTTGGTGATCGGCGAGGTCGCGTTGACGCTCCTGCTGCTGACTGCCGCGGGACTTGTCCTCAAGAGCTTCGCCAAAATGCAATCGACCTCCCTCGGCTTCGAGCCGGAGGGGCTGTTCACCGTCCGGATCGAGCTGCCGTACACGAAATATGATGACCTGAACAAGACCCTCGCTTTTACAAATGAGGCGCTCGATGAAGTTCGTCGCCTTCCCGCAGTGCACGCCGTCGCCCTTGCTGCGAACCCACCCATGATCGGCGGCTGGCAGTTGAACTTCACGCCGGAAGGCGCGCCGCCGACCGATCCAAGCCAGCAACCCGCGAGCGACTACGAAGTGGTGGCCGGCGATTATTTCGCGGCGCTCAAAATAAACCTCATCCGCGGCCGCACCTTCAATGAACATGACCGCGCCGATTCGCCGCCGGTGGTGATCATCGACCAGACGTTGGCCGACATGACGTTCAAGGGACAGGATCCCCTCGGGAAACGGATTCTGGTTGATACGGAATCGGATGTGGCGGGCGACGGTCCACGGCTTCACGAAATCGTCGGTGTCGTGCCGCATCTGAAGTTCCGCGGATACGACGACGCCCAGCCGACGCCATCGTTTTTCTTTCCGCAAGCGCAAGTCGGTCGCACCAACCTGACTCTGCTCGTCCGCGCCTCCGGCAACGTGAAGCGGCTCGAAAAACCAATTCGTGAAATCATCAACCGCATCGATCCGACGCAGCCGCTCTTCGACGTTAGGCCGATGACGGAACGCGTTGCGGAGACGTGGGCGACGCATCGTCTCCTGACGTTCCTGCTCACGATCTTCGCGGGCCTGGCGTTGCTCCTGGCCGCCGTCGGACTGTATGGAGTGCTGGCTTACACCGCTTTCCGCCGGCTGCGCGAAATCGCGGTCCGCCTCGCGCTCGGTGCGCGTCCGGCGCACATCCGCGGGTTGGTGCTCGGCCACGGTCTCCGCCTCTTTGGCGTTGGAATCGTCATAGGCGCGCTTGGCGTTGCCGCTTCTGCCGGTGTGATGCGCAGTTTTCTCTTTGGCGTCAGTCCGCTTGATCCACAGACCTATCTCGCCGTCGGCCTCATCCTTTCTCTGGTGACCATTCTGGCCGCCTGGCTTCCCGCGCGGCGTGCGTGTCGCGTCAACCCGATCGTCGCGCTGCGTGCCGAATGATTTTCCCCGATCGCATATCCAAAATCGAAAATCGAAAAATGCCATGACTGACCTTCGCTTTGCCATCCGCCAGCTTCTCAAATCACCAGGGTTCACTCTTCTCGCCGTTCTCACCCTCGCGCTCGGCATCGGCATGAACACCGCCATCTTCAGCCTGATCCACGACTTGTTCTTGCGCGGTCTGCCGTTCTCCGATCCGGACCGGCTCGTCATCATTCAGGCCGAAGCGAAGGAAAGAAACCTGGAACAGTTGCCAATGTCGGTGCCGCGATTCTGGCACTTCCGCGATGGACAAACCGTTTTCTCGAGTCTCGCGGCGGACACCGGGACCGGCTTCATCATAACCGGCATCGGCGATCCCATTCAGGTCAACGGCGCTAATCAGACGGCCAACTACATCGAGACACTCGGCGTCCGTCCGATTTTGGGGCGGCTCTTCTTGCCAGAGGAGGAAATGAAAGCCGATGTCGCTCTCGTCAGCGCAAACTTCTGGCGCAATCGTTTGAATTCGGATCCGCAAGTCATTGGCCGCAGCGTTACGCTCAATGGCGTGCCAACGACGATCGTTGGCGTGATACCGAACCCGCCCATCGCTTGGTTCGGCCGCGATCTCGAGATCATCACCGTAAAACCGTTTGGATTCCCCGGGCTCACCCAGGAGCGATTGATGCGCGGGGTCAGTTTTCTGCGTGTGGTTGGGCGACTCAAACCTGGTGTGACAATCGAGCAAGCGCGCGCCGCCATGCCCTCTCTGCAACAGGGTTACCGGCAGGACCGTCCGGACAACGCGGATAATTCCTGGTCGCCCGTGGTCAAGTCGGCGGCGGAAGACGCGACTGGGGACCTGCGTCGCCCTTTTCAGACGCTTCTCGCCGCAGTCGCTTCAGTATTGCTCATCGCCTGCAGCAACGTTGCAAATCTACTACTTGTTAGGTTTACCGGGCGGCGGCGCGAGATTGCTTTGCGCATGGCGTTGGGGGCATCACGCCAAGGCGTGGTCCGGCTCTTCGTTTTTGAAAGTATCCTGGTCAGCCTGATCGCCGGCGTCGTCGGCACTTGCCTCGCGCTGTGGGTTGTTTCGGTCATCGAAAAACTCTCCGCGAATAATCTGCCGCTCGAAACGGGACTACAACTGAACACTTCCGTCCTCGTGTTCACTCTGGGAGTTTCCCTGCTTACTGGCCTGGCTATGGGAATGTATCCGGCCTGGCAAAGTTCGCGGGCGGATCTGGTGGAGGGATTGAAGGACGGCGGTCGGGCCATGACCGGCAGCCTTGGCCAACAGCGTTTTCGCCGCGGTCTGGTCGCGGCGCAGGTTGGACTCTCCGTCGTGCTGCTCGCTGGCGCCGCGCTCCTAATCGCCAGCTTCGTCCGCTTGAGCCGCCAACCATCGGGTTTCAAGCCGGACAAGCTTTGGGTGGGCGGAATCGGGTTGCCTCCCGCGCAGTATCCCGATCCGGAAGCGAGGGCGCGCTTTGTCGAACGGATGCTGGGAGAATTGAAAACGACACCGGGAATCGAATCGTCCTCGATCAGCGATGGCGTGCCGCTCAACGGCAGCAACTCGAGTTCCCCCTATGCCCGCGTGGACGGCAACCCTCTTCCGCTCAATCAACGTCCGCTTGGCCTGACTCGTAGCGTCTCACCCGGCTTTCTCAAAACCTTCAACATTCCGCTCCTCGCTGGACGCGATTTCGAAGAGCGCGATGGAGTTGACAAGCCGCTGGTCGTGCTGGTCAGCAAATCGACCGCGCAACGTCTCTTTCCAAATGAAGATCCGATCGGGAAGAGGATTTATTTTGGGACCGATAACAACACTGGTTTGCCGGCGGAAGTCGTCGGCGTCGTCGGCGATGTTCGGTCCCAGCGCCTGGACCGCGCCAATGACGTTGAGTTTTACCGGCCCTGGCCGCAGCGGTCCGGGGCCTTCATGTGGGTCACCGTCCAGACGGCGGTAAAGCCGGAAGCGGCGGCCGGCATGGTGCGGAGTGCTCTGAAGCGACTCGACTCCGGTCTTCCCATTATCCAGCCCACCACCATGAATGAAATCGTGGATCAGTCGTTAGGCCAGCGCCGGCTCACCATGACGTTGCTCGGTGTTTTCGCGGGCATCGCGCTGGTGCTCGCCATGGTCGGGATCTACGGCGCGGTCGCTTATACCGTGGAGCAACGCACCGGAGAAATCGGCGTGCGCATGGCGCTCGGCGCACAGACCGCGGACGTCTTGCGGCTGGTCGTGAAACAGGGAATGACTCCCGTAATTATCGGCCTTGGTCTCGGACTGGCCGCCGCGCTCGCGCTCGGCCGACTGTTGACCACGCAGCTTTACCAAGTCTCCGCGAACAATCCCGCACTCCTTGCGGCCACATCGGTCACCCTGGCCGTGGTTGCGTTGCTGGCCTGTCTGATTCCGGCGCGCCGCGCGAGCCTGGTCAATCCCATCGAAGCGTTGCGCACCGAGTAGTTTCAAACCTCAACTCCATTCTCACTATGAATGATTTTCGTTACGCTCTCCGGCAACTGCTAAGACAGCCTGGCTTCACGATCCTCGCCGTGGTTGCGCTGGCCCTCGGGATCGGCGCCAACACCGTTCTCTTCTCTGCCATCAACACGCTCTTCCTCCGTCCACTCTCTTACCCGCAGCCGGACCAGTTGGTACGCGCGTGGGGCTCGTTCCCCGAACGCGGACTCGACCGCGCGAACGTTTCCTGGCCGCGCTACGCCGCCTGGCGTGACCAGCAACAATGTTTCTCCGACTTCGCGGCGCAATCGTTCACGGGATTCACCCTCACCGGTCGCGGCGATCCGGAAAATCTCCGGGGAATCCGCGTGACCGAGAATTTTTTCCGCACGCTCGGAGTCCAACCGCTTCTCGGCCGCACCTTCACCGCGGATGACGATCGGCCCGGCGGTCCGAATGTCGCCCTGCTCAGCCACGTTTTCTGGCAGAAACGTTTCGGCGGCGACAATAGCATTCTCGGCCAACCGATCGTGCTCAACGGCACGCCCTTCACCGTCATCGGCGTCATGCCGCCGACGCTGAGGTTTCCCTTCGCACAAAACCAGGTCTGGCTGCCGCGCGTGTTGGAACAGGAAGGATTGCCGCCCGACATCATCCAGCGCGGCACCGGTTACCTGACCATCCTCGGCCGGATGAAACCGGGTCTGAGCCGCGAGCAAGCCGACGAGCAACTTCGCGTCATCGATCGCCGCTATCAGACCGCGAATCCCGACAAAGTGGACGCGAAGGCCGGCATGAGCGTGGTCTCGTTTCACGAAGATCTGGTCGGTCCGCAGCGTCCGATGCTGCTGACGCTCTTCGCCGCGGTCGGCTGCGTGTTGCTCGTCGCCTGCGCGAACGTCGCGAATCTTTTGCTCGCCCGCTTCACCGCGCGTCGCAAGGAAATCGCCATTCGCACCGCGCTCGGCGCCACGCGGGCTCGCATCGTGATGCAGTTTCTCGCGGAGAGCGTGCTCACCGCCGGCATCGCTGGAATTCTCGGCGTGTTCCTGGCGGTCTGGGGGCTCGATTTGCTCAAGAAGGTCGCGGAAAACTTCATCCCGCGCGTGCTCGAGATTTCACTCGACCTGCAGGTGCTCGGCTTCGCCGTCGGGCTATCGTTGCTTACCGGTTTGGTGCTCGGGCTCGTTCCCGCGTTGCACGCCTCACGGAGCGATCCGATCGACTCCCTGAAAGATTCTTCCCGCGGCACCACTGGGCGGCAGGCGGGCCGGCTTCGGGCTGGTTTGCTCGTCGCCGAAGTTGCGCTCTCGCTGGTGCTGGTCGTCGGCGCCGTGTTGTTGATTGACAGCTTCCGCCGATTACAAAATGTCGATCCCGGTTTCCGCGCCGAAGGGGTCACGACATTTTTCGTCGGCTTGCCGCCGGGATCATATCCGGACATCGAGCGGCAGGGCTTGTTCTTTCAAAATGCCATCGAGAAGCTCAAAGCGCTTCCCGGCGTGACCAATGTCTCCGCCGGTTCGAATCTCCCGGCTTCCGATAACGGAAACACGCGTTCGCCCGCCGCCGTCGAGGGACGCCCGCTTCCGCCGGTGAGCGAGCGAATGATTGCGGTGCGTTCCACGACCGCGCCGGGATTTTTCGAAACGCTCGGTATCCCGATCAAGCAAGGGCGCGATTTCAACTGGCGTGATCGTCCCGGTTCTCCAGACGTCGTCATCATTAACGAAACGACGGCGAAAAAGCTTTTTCCTGGTGAAAATCCGATCGGTCGCCGCCTGATCACGGGCATCGCGTCGATCCCGCGTGAGATCGTCGGAGTCTCGGGCGATGTGCGCGCAGAAAATCTCTCGTTGCCTCCCGGGGCGGAAATGTATTACCCGGCGACGCAACTCGATGGCGCATTTCTGAGCATGATTGTGCGCAGTGCGCGGCCGGCCGCGAGTTTGCGCGCTGAACTCATCGCGGCAGTCCATTCGCTCGATCCCGGATTGCCCATCGATCAGGTGCAATCCTACACCGAAGTTCTGGCGCAAGCCTACGCCGATCGGCGTCTCTCCATGTATCTGCTCGGCGGTTTCGCCGCGCTGGCGCTCGCGCTGGCCGGGATGGGTATCTACAGCGTCATCGCTTACGGCGTGGCGCAGCGCACCAATGAATTCGGGATTCGTTTCGCTCTCGGCGCTGCCGCCCGCGACGTCATCGGGCTCGTGATGAAGGAAGGATTGCGGCTCGCCGTGGTGGGGCTTGTCGTTGGTCTCGGGCTGTCATTCGCGATCACACGTCTGATGCGACGCCTCCTCTTCGAAGTCAGTCCGACCGATCCGATGCTCTACAGCGGCGTCGCGCTTTTTATTTGCAGCATCGCCGCGCTCGCTTGTTTCGTTCCCGCGCTGCGTGCGACCCGGATCGATCCCATGCAGGCTCTGCGAACGGAGTAACAGCATGATCCAGGATTTTAGATTCGCTTTTCGGCAGCTCTGGAAATCGCCCAGCTTCACCATTGCCGCCGTCGCGGTGCTCGCTCTCGGCATCGGTGTGAACACCGCGATCTTCAGCCTGGTCAACGTCATGGTGTTCCAGCCTCCGGCTTACAAGCAGCCGTCCGAGATTGTGCAGTTGTTTTCCCAGGACAAGAAGGACCCGAAAAATTTCCGAGCCTTCTCTTACCCGACTTACTCTGACATCCGGGACCAGAACACGGTCTTCTCCGGTCTGCTGGCGCACGACGACAGCGTGGTGGGCCTCGGAGAAAAGGGAAACTTCCGCCGCGCCGTCGTGGACATCGTCAGCTCCAATTATTTCTCAGTCCTCGGCGTCTTGCCGGCCTACGGCCGTCCCTTTCTCCCCGAGGAGGAAAAACCCGGTGCCGGCGCGCGGGTCGCGGTCGTGAGCTACAGTTATTGGCAGAAACATTCGCGCGGTCCTTCGCTGCTCGGGAGTGCGCTGCTCATTAACGGCCGCGCCTACACCATCGTCGGCATCATGCCCGAAGGATTTACCGGCACGGAAAGCGTTTTTTCCCGGGAAGCGTGGCTGCCGCTCGGCGTTTATGACGAAATCATTAGCGATCGGGGAGGCGCGCGCGGCAAATCGCTGACCGCCCGCGGGAGCGACCGGCTCATGGTCCTCGGCCGCCTCAAGCCGGGAGTTACCGCCGAAGGGGCTG
>JBEEHC010000116.1:0-47433 GCA_041167205.1 Verrucomicrobiota bacterium | reverse complement strand
CTATGAGCAAGCAAAGCAGGGGAATCTGCCGGAGAAATTGCCGAGCGAGGTTTACTGCCACACCCTCACCGACGACAGCATTCTCTCTCCGGAACTTTGCGCGCAAGGTTTCCACACGATGACGCTGTTCGGCCTTGATACGCCATGGCCATTGTTTGCCGGGAACAACGAAACGATGCGCCAGCGCGCCCAGGAAAAGTTCGTGGAAGGATTGAACGGCTGGCTGGCGGAACCGCTGGAGGATTGTCTCGCCGTGGCTCGTGACGGCAGTCTCTGCATTGAAGGCAAGAGTCCGGTCGATATCGACGAAGCGCTCGGCCTTTATCACGGCAACATCTTCCAAACTGCGCCGACCTTTCCCTTTGCCGCACAGAAAGAACAAGCCGGCACGTGGGGCGTCGAGACGGAATACGACAATGTGTTTCTTTGCGGCTCGAGCGCCCAGCGCGGTGGCGCGGTCAGCGGCATCCCCGGTCACAACGCCGCGAAGAAGGTGCTGGAAATGATTAACGGAAGTTAGTAGCGAGACGCCGTTTCGGAGATTGAACCGTAGAGGCGTTCGCCGCGGCGCGCGACTCTACCTCTGGCTAGTGCCGCTGAACCGGCTGGGCGGCCGACGCGATTGCGGCGGGGCTGGCGGTTGGCGTCGCGGAACTTTTGGTCGGCGCCGAGGCAACCGGAGGGAAAAGAATCCAATAGCCGATCGCCACCGCTACCGCGGAAAAGAAAACAATCGTCAGCAAGGTGTTCTTCGCGGGAACCGGATTCAGCCGAACGCTTGCGTCGGCGACGCGTCGTCCGGGCGGCTTGCCTTTGGTTTCGAATTCGAGATCGGCTTTGAGTTCAGAAGACATAGGACTGCGGGGGCACGTCGCGTTCGCTGTGAAAAAACGACATTCTTCCGGAGGAAGCTGCTCCCGCGCCAAATACCCACTTTTTCTGCTGTTCGCAGGGGAGGATTTATCAAACAATCCTTCTGGCGCGAGGTTTGGCCATGCTTGGTCGCGCGACCGAACACACCGCGAAAATCTTAGTGGGTTTGAAATCCAACACAGCTCGCAAGGATCAATGAACTGAGCAGGGTCAATGGGAGTCCGTCATATTCTCCGAGTTCTGGCCCGGTCGCGCTCCTTGCGCTTTACGATCGACGCGGCGCGCGCTCTCTCGCTCGCTCGCGCTGGGGTGCGAGCGAAGCCCCTGGCACGATTCCGCTGGCGGGGACGTGACGTTTTTTACCGGCCGGGGACGTCCGACCCTTTGGCGATCAATCAGGTGCTGTTGCGGCAAGGGGGGAAGGCTGAGTATTACCTCCCGGCTGCCTTGGAGCCCCGGGTGATTTTGGATATCGGAAGCAACATCGGTACGTCCATCCTCTTCTTTCACGAGCAATTTCCAGCCGCGAAAATTTATGGGTTCGAGCCGCACCCGGAGACGTTTCGAATTCTGCAAACCAACGTTGGCTCGATTCCTTCGGTCGAGGTCTTCAATTACGCTTTAGGCGCCACTAACGCGAAGATTGCAGGCGCCTTCGACGGCGTCGATTTTAGCCGATTCCTGGCGAAGGACGCTGCCGAGAATCCGCTTGGCCCTCTTACAACAACTGAGTGCGAAGTGAAGCACGCGGGAGCCGTCGTGAAGAATCTTGGCTTAACCGGAGTCGACTTGATCAAGATCGATTGTGAGGGAGCGGAATACGATGTCTTGACCGCCCTGCCCGAGGAAATGTTACAGCAATGCAAATGGATTGTCGGTGAGATGCATGAGGTTTCCGCATTCAACTTGTTAGCGCTTCTCGCTCCTCATTTTGATTTGGACCTGAAGAAAAGAATGTTCGTCCCCTTCTTTCGTTTTCACGCCTGCAACCTCGCCTGCGTCCCGCAATTACAGGGAACCTTCGATCGGAACGCGCTTCAACGTTGACCCATTCGTCACAGAATCCGGGCGGTTTGGCCCAAAAGGCTTGCATAATCTGAGTTTGCTCAACATCCTGCGCGCAACGCCAGTATTACCGTCGAGTAACCAATCATCATGAAAAGATTTTCATTCGCTATTTTTCTAGCATTCACCTCCTTCGCGGCTGTCGTCCAGGGACAGGATGAGAGCTTCCGCAAAGCTTTCGGGGAACTTTTCAATGGCGATCTGCCCGCTCCGCCGCTTCCCGACAATGCACAAGGCGAGCCCCTTCATCGCTGGAACACAATCGCGATCAACGCGAGCGGTCTCGATCATACGCCGGTGCCGCCCGGCGACCCGCGCGTCTTCGGCGAGCAACTCGGGCCGGGCCGGTCCAGCCGCGCGATGGCCATCGTGCATATCGCGATGTTCGACACGGTCAATGCGGTTGATCGCCGCTATCGCAGCTATACCGGAGTTCAAGGAGCGCATTACCCGCTCTCCCTCGCCGCCGGCATCAGCCAGGCCGCTCATGATACCCTGGTCGCGATGTATCCATCGCAGGCCGCTGCTTTTCACGCGCGGCTGGCCGAAGATTTGGCCCGGGTTCACAATCCTCGCGAAAGAGCCAATGGCATTAGTCTGGGACGGCGCGTGGCTGCTGCCATCCTCGCGATGCGCGTAGGCGATGGGTCCGAAGTTCCCGAGCCGCACGTCGGAGTCGGCCACATCACCAGTAACCTGGCGGGCCACTGGCGCCAGGACCCGATCAGTTTGATCCCGCTCGCGCTGGGCGCGCATTGGGGCGAGTGCCTGCCTTTCGTGCTGCCATCGAATCAGCTGTTTCGCTGTCCTGCTCCGCCGGCCATGACCAGCGATGCTTACACGGCCGCCTACAATGAGGTCAAGAATCTCGGTGGCGACGGAATTGTCACGCCGACTCAGCGAACCCCGGAGCAAACATTCGTCGGCATCTTCTGGGCTTACGATGGAACTCCGAGCCTCTGCGCTCCGCCGCGGCTTTACAACCAGATCGCGGTCCAAATTGCCGACCGGACACGACTCCAGCCGATTCAGTTCGCCCGGCTCCTGGCGCTGGTGAATGTCGCGATGGCGGAAGCCGGCATGAGCTCGTGGGAGTCCAAATACCATCACGATCTCTGGCGGCCCATTACCGCGATTCGTGAATCCGATCCGGGCACCGGCCCGACGGGCACGGGCGACGGCAACCCGAATACTATCGGCGACCTAACCTTTAAGCCGCTCGGAGCGCCGGCCAGCAACCTGACCGGACCAAACTTTACTCCTCCGTTCCCGGCTTATCCTTCAGGTCACGCCACCTTCGGCGGCGCGATCTTCCAAATTCTGCGCCGGTTCTACGGAACCGATAACATCGGTTTTACCTTCGTCTCGGACGAGTTCAACGGAATCACTCGCGACAATGCCGGCAATATCCGTCCCTACATCCCGCGCCATTTCTCGAGACTCTCACAGGCGGAGGAAGAAAACGGCCAGAGCCGCATCTACCTCGGGATTCACTTCTCATTCGACAAGACCGAAGGCATCGCCCAGGGCCGGAACGTCGCGAACTACGTCTACAATCACGTCTTCACGCCGCTGCACGACTGATAGGTCGCGAGGCGGGAACTGTATCTGGAGCGACGGTCGGAGCTTGCCCTGAGGCTGCCGAATGGGACCGCCGATAGCTGGCTTCGTGATACGTTCGGCGGTCATAGACCGCCGCTACAGCGCGAAGACGGAAACGTCCTAGGGCGCCCCGCGGTCGTAGACTTCTACTATTCCAACTCCAACGCCGTTGTTCAATCCCATGAGCAGTGTCGTGTAAGCGCCTGGCGGTAGCGTCATAGCTATGCCGGACTCCAACGGATTTGTCGGCGCCAGACCTGCCGCGGTCAGTTCCGCCGCTTGAGCTGGGTTATCCTGCCAGTCGTTATTGGCGATCAGCAGCGTGCCGCTGCTGTCGCGCAGCTCCAGCGTTGGATTAGCCAGCGCATTAGCTACACCCAGGGCCGTCAGGCTCGGTCCGATCCCGCGCACGACAACTCTGTCATTGCCGCTGTTGTTACCCAGCACGAAACCCGCGATCACGATGTCGTTACCGGTGCTGACAAAGGCCCGTGTGCTGATATTGGCCAGCTTCGCCAGAACGGCCTGACTGAGATCGTACACTTCAACCAAAGCTATACCTGAGGTGTTATTCTTTCCCCTCACGACTGCGGTATAGGCTCCTGGGTTTAACGTCGCATCAATCGCTGATTCGAGATTATTGCTCGGCGCGAGGCCAGTGGCCAGGATCGCGGCCTTCTGGACGGGATCGTCCATCCAGTTGTCGTTGGTGATCGTGGCAAATCCGCCCGGGCCGTGCAGTTCGAGCACCGGATCAGCCAGGAGACCGGAAACGCCCGTTATCGAAGGTCCAATAGCCCGGAGGAGCAGATGTTTCGGAGCGCTCCCAGTAATGATGAAGCCGCCGATTCCAACGTTATCGCCGGTCTGAACTCGCATACGAGTCGAGAGGTTGAGGGCCTGCGCTGCGGGTGGGGGACTTATGCCTGGAGTAGGTGTCGCGGTCGGCGTTGGAGTGGAAGTGGGAGTTGGAGTTACACCGGGGGTCGGAGTCGGAGTTATACCTGGGGTTGGGGACGGCCCACCGACCACCGTCTGCGTCCTGGTCCCGCTGCTCGAAGCAAAAACCGTGTCCGAGTAGTAAGACGCCGTGATGGTGTGATCGCCGGCAATCAAATTCGAGGTGGTGAACGAGGCGATGCCGCTGCTGTCAAGCGGGACTTGGGCTAGAAAGGTGGAGCCCTCCTGAAAGGTTACCATGCCGGACGGGATTGTCGGCCCGGCTGGCATTGGCGCGACGGTCGCCGTGAAGGTGACTGCTTGTCCGCCGCCCGATGGGTTTGGTGACGAGGTCAAGGTAGTGGCCGACGCGCTGGCATGGACCTTTTGCATCATGGTAGCAGTGCCACCGCTGAAGTTAGCATCGCCGCTGTAGGTGGCGGTGATGAAATGATTGCCGAGGAATCCATTGCCCGCGGTGAGGGTGGACGTAGTCACCGTTGCCTGTCCACTCGCGTTCAACGGAACGTTGGAAGCCAGAGTGGTCGTGACCGGAGTAAGATCCTGGTAGGTAAAGTCCTGGAAGGTGACCGTGCCGGTAGGGGTAGGTCCCGGCGAACCTGTGTTTGTGATGGTGGCGGTGAATGTGAGCGACTGTCCCACGACTACTGACCGAACATCCGGCACGCTCGACGCAAGAGCGACCCCAACTCCGTTCAAGCCTCCGAGCGCAAAGAGGGTACCGCCGTTGAGGGTGTAGACGACTCCAGTCGGTCCGATAATGGTAGGGACGTAAGGTTCACCTATACCGGCGGTGAGTGTGACGGTTTGGGAAAACGAATTGGTGGCCACGTTCCAGCGGTAGATGTGGCCATCCTCGCTCGGGGTAAAAATACTGTTCGTGGCGGGATTGACGGCCGCGGTGTTGATGCACCACTCGCGCACCGCGTAGGGGAAGTCGACCCCAAGCGCGTTCTCGTCCGGTGTGGGGCCGATCGCAGTGAGCACTTCGCGCATCTCCACCAGGCCGTTAGCCGACGGGTGGGGATCGATCTGGGTGGCGTTGGGATCAAGCAGCGCGATCCGGTTGACGCCGTCACCATCGCCAAAACCGGCATAGTTATTATACTTGGCGAAGATCAGGTAGGACGACGTGCCCTGATACGAAGGGACCATGCTGGCCGGCACGAGGGCAGGGGTGTAATCCCAGCCGAACCCGCCCGGGGTCTTTTCTACCGATAGGTCGCCACTGAAGCGCAGGAGAAATCCCCGCGAACCGTTGCCCGGGTTACTCAGGATTCCAATGTAGACGTCGTTGTCCGGGGCGACCGTAGGTGAAGCTGTGCTGTCGTCACTGAGTGCGGCGCCATTGCCATTACGAGGGTCTGTCAGGAAGACCTTATGCCTGGTCGCGAGCGTCGTGCTGTCCAGGCCGATCAGGTATCCCGTACCGGTGCTGTTGCTCTTCGCCAGCACGTAAAGAGTCGTTTGATCGTTGCTCAACGCCGGAGCCGAATTGTGGCAGTCCCGGTTAATGGTTGAGCTGGCTGCTGCTGTTCCAGTCAAGACATAACTTCCGTTGCCGTTAGGATCGATCCGGGCAAAGCCGCTTTGCGTCGTGCTCAAGGGAGCCGGCGCCGTTCCTTGCACCCGAAAACCGAAGAAGACATTGCCATTGCTGTCCGCGGTCAGGGGAGTGTTGATGAAGATGGTGGAGTTATAAGCGGCAGAGTTGGCCAGGTAGTTGGCCAGAGTAGTGTAAAACACCTGGTGGACCGGCGTGCCGTGCGCCACGGAATCGGGGTTATCGATGTAATAGATCGTGCCGCCGCGGCCGGCATAGTAGAGACGCGTGCCAAAGGCGCCGGTAGTCAGACACGGATCGTAAACGGGGATCCAGTCATGGGTGGGCAGGACGTAATCGGTCGTAAGCGTGTACTTCGCGGTGCCCGTGCTTCCGTCGAAAGCGTTCACCTGGAACCCATCAGTCGCCGTCTTCACCGGGGTGAGAAGCGTGTTCGCCGCGGTGACCAAAGGGGCGCCGTAGTGGGTGAACGCCGCGGTATTATGCAGATCGATCGTCGTGGACCACTGGATGCGATTGATGCTCTGGGCTGCCGGTTGAAAGTTGGCCGTGTGTTGAGCGTTGCCCGCAAACGTGGGAACGCTCGGCGCCTGATCGGGCGCGCCGACGGCGTCGCCGCTATCAGCTCGAACCAAAAGGATCAGCGGCAAAATGCCGATGACAGAACAAAAGGAAATTTTCCGAAGTGATATCTTCATATTGAGTTGCCAGCATCGTCCGCCAGTCGAACCCGAATCTTCCATAATTCAACGAAGTTACAATTCGCACTGAACGCGTTTCACCCTGTAGCGGCGGTTGGAGCTTGCCCTGAGCCTGCCGAACGGGACCGTCGAAGCCGTAACCCAGAAGCCCTTTTTGCTTGTTCCCCGAATCGATGATCTTATCGTCGGAGAAGATACCTACGACGACAATCAGACCCAAGAGCGCCATATGACTCCAACACTGGCCAACGGCAAATCTGCTACGTCGAGCTGCCCGCGATCGACGTCCAGCGCTCAGCTGAATTCTACAAAAAAGTCTTCGGCTGGCAGATCAAACAGCGCGGGGACGGCGCGATCGCGTTCGACGATGGAGTGGGCCAGGTGAGCGGCACCTGGGTGACCGGCCGGCCGCCGGCGACGCCCGGGTTGCTCATCTACATCATGGTCGACAGCGTGGCCGCGACGATTGATGCCCTCGTTGCTCAGGGCGGCGAGCTCGTGCAGCCCATTGGCGCGGACGCACCGGAAATCACCGCACGCTTCCGCGACCCCGCCGGAAACGTGATCGGCCTCTATCAGCAACCCAATTCGTGATGACTCCGACAGGCGAACTTCCGGTGTACACCGGAGACGCAATGAACCTCATAACAATGATCAAGCGGCCGAGTGCCTTTGTTCCGATCGCGATGTCGCTTGCCGCGCTCGCCTTTGTGTTGGTTCACCTCATCAGGTCGGGTACGGCTCGTCAGGCCGACGAGGGCACGGCCGCGCATCTCTGGCAGCTCCTGATGGCTGCTCAGATTCCGATCATTGCGTTTTTCGCGATTCGCTGCCTGCCGCGGAGTCCACGATCTGCGCTGCCCGTGCTGGCGCTGCAAGTGGGGGCGGCGTTCGCAGCTTTGGCCCCAGTTTACTTACTCAACTGGTAACGGAGATCTATTGAGCGATGCGGTCTCGGCTTTCACCGGCCGCCTTCTCTTTCTGTAATTGAGTGGTGGACGTTGGACGTTGGCTTTTGACGCGTCCCCGTAGTTCAACGGATAGAACGGAGGTTTCCTAAGGCGAAACGGACGTTTTTGCTGACATTGCCCCGACTCGTCACCACTGCGCAAAACAATATATTTCAACGGTTTGTAGATACTTCCGTTCATCAGGAGTATTCGTGAATGCGCTGATTTTCGATGCCCGGGTGACACAACGGGTGACACAACTCACGGTGAATTCAGTTTCGCTTTTCCGGCGCATGCAGGCGAAGCGCGTGGCGCCGGCGCTTCGATTTGAAGAGAAAATCGTTGTGAGAGCTTGCCATCACGCGATGGACGTGTCTGCTCTACTTATGGACTTGCGGCTCTTAAAGCAGCATCTTGCAACAGCTCCGATCGAGAATGCGCGGTTGCAGGCTACTGGAGACGTCGTCAACAATTTTCGCAATTTTAAAGCACTAGTCCACGCCGTCGGCAATCTGCCACCCTTTACAATGTTGGCGGAAAAGCTCAGGGCCTCTAGCTTTTGGCAAATTGATGGGGACGCCTTCAGCACCGAGGCCAAAGCCATCGCAGATTTCAAAGAACTGGCTGACGAGTTTTTCCTCTCTGTTGTTACATGGCGTAACGTTCTCGAAGAAGCCGTGCCCGCAGCGCGACCCGAAACCGTCATCGCTACAATGCAAAGCGGACGAGATTTGCCTGCCGTCAACCAAGCTCTCGCGCTAATACAAAAAGCACTTCAGCAGCTCGTTTTTGAACCAGAAATCGATGGTAAACTCGAAGTTGATCGATGGTCGACGGGATCGCTGACTGTTTTCCTTTACCTGGGTTCCCTCGCGGCCGTTCAGTTTGTGGGGCGAGTAGCGCGAGCAGCTGCCGTCGTCTTCCAAGAAATTCAGAAAGGACGCGCTATGGCCCAGCACGTCAACTTGCTTAAGGAGCATGTTCGTCAGGCGCAGTTGAAGAACGAACTGAGCGAGGTCATCGTCGATGCCCACAAAAGTTTTGTAAAATCCCTTGTAGATCGCGAGGCTCGAGCGGTAGAAGCGGACATTTTTTCGACTAACGACAATGAGCGATTGGAACGGATAAAGAACTCCATTCGCCTTCTCGCCGACCTTTTTGGATTGGGAACGACAATCACTCCCGCACTCGAGATGCCGAAGGAGCAACGCGACGTGTTCCCGGACGCCGATCACCTCTTGACAGCCGCTTCATCAATAAAAGCCTTAGATAGCGAATCTAACAAAGAAAACGATCCCACCCCCAATACGGAACCGCTGCCTAAGTCCAACCACGACACGTGAAATGAAACCTGGCATTTTCCACGTTACTTTTTCATCGCCCGCAACGCATCTTTCTGGAGAAGGGCTCGCCGTCATCAAAAGTGGGACGATCAACGGCGGCGACCTGGGGTATCTGTATAGCGGTACGTTCATCCAAGCAGATTCGTCCGTATCTTCGTCACTGACGATCAAGCAATGGAACGCGAAGGTAACGGGCATTTTCGGACCATTAAAAGAATTTGCCTTAACCTTAACGGGTACGGTTTCGGACGATCGCAACTCCTTCGCCGTTACAGGCAGTGTTGTAGAGAATCCACAAACGACGATCTCGATCAATGGCCGACGCCTGGCTGACGCCAAGTAGGAGCAGAATCAGATCGCACGGAACACCTTTTTAGCGTTGCCCACAAAAGGGAAAGGCGAAAAGGGGTCAGTCTTAGAATCTCGGCAAACTAAGTTGTGGCACTTTGCGCCCTCACCCGCGCCTACAACCCGATCCCTTTCACACTGGCGAACTCGGGAGTTTGCCGGCCGTATTGGGCGCCGGTGGCGCTGTCTCGAAAGCGGAAACCGGATTGCGGAGACCGGAAAGATGTCGCCGCGGAGGAGCGCCCTTTTTGCTTGCTCATCCATTGCCGGCTTCGATACAACTATAGATATGTGAGGTATTCTCGCCCCAACCCCCAGATTAGACTCAAAAAATGTGTCTCCGTGAGAGCAGTCATTGAGCGCAAATCTGGTTAAACAACACCACGCTCAAGACCGTAGATTTAATGAAAGCTCCCACCCCAGACGACCAGGAACTGCTCGTCTTCGGCGTTCGGTCGTCTTCCGCGCATTTCATGGGCCAGCGAGCTCGCACACATCAACTCTCCTCATCTTTTAACAGCGGAGACGCCCGCGCCATTTCAAAGAAAATTCCGCTTGGGGATTAATGAGCCTGGGTGATTGGCAATCGCGACAAGTGTAGAAACGCAGGCCAGCGAAGATAACTTAATATGATCATTTCCAAATCTATTCCGCTAAAAGCGATTCTGTTTGCATTGGGGACCCTCTGTTCTTCTGAAGGAATGGGACAAAGCCAACATTGGGCTGCGCCGCCTTCCAACTTTGATATGAATACGAATCCGCCGACAAGGGCCGCCATACCATTCGCATGGGGCTCCTCGTATGCCTGTTCCAATGGAGCATACGATGCAAACGGAAACCTGCTGTTTTACGTGCAGGATCTCTATGTCTTATCTGCTACGTCCGGAGTTGTCGGATATCTTCCTACCTATAGCGGAACCGGCGTGGCATTCAATATTCCCGCACCTGAGGTCGAAATTGTGAAGGTCCCAGGATCGGGCGCCTGCAATGTGTTTTATGTCATTTACACCCTGATCGGATTTCCCGGCGGGTTCAGTTTGGATTACGTAAAGGTGGATTGCACCAGCGGGTTCCCCATTATGTCGGTACCGACCAATTCCAAGTTAATGATTGGGGATGGAGACGGTCAGGGCCTGGCCGTTTCCAAATTGACGACAAACAACAAACGATACTTGTTCACGATCGATAACGCGGTCGTACGGTATACGATCGACAGTACCGGAATAAGCAGTCCGACAACTATTGTAACGTCAGCACAACTGGCGCCGTACAACCAACTAAACAACTGGACGTTCTTGTGTGAATTGCAGCTTTCAAGCAACCAACTCCGTTTATCATGGACGGGCGCTGAGTATGGAGGAGCAACTGTGCCGGTATTTGAAGTGACCCTGAACTCATCCTACAATTACGCGGGTCAGTTTTATACCTATTCGCTTCCAAGGAGCGTTGGACATAATTTTGTCTATGGCATCGCATATACGGCGAATTCCGGCAAACTATATGCTACTACCGATGACGGTGTATATTATCTAACACCGGGCTCAACATCGGGAATTACCTACATACCGGGTTCCGCAAATTACGGCTCCACGCAATTGCAACTCATGGCTTCAACCGGTTATATAATCGGCGTAGATAAGTCTGGTGTAATGTACAAGATCGATCCTTCCTTCAACATGATCAGTCCCAATTACGGTAACGCGCCCCCGTTGATTTCTAATAATACTCCCAACACATCTCTGCCGCGGGAATACCGTTTACCCGATCAAATAGACGGTGATACTCCCGATCCCGTCCCCACGTTAACGGCAAGCGTGACCGCGAAAAACAGCAGCCTTTGCCCGGGCAATAGCGTCGTGGCGACGGGCACCTATTCAGGTAGCGCGACGCCTGGTCATTATTATTGGGAAATCGACCAGTGTTCAGATCAATATGGAAATGGCGCCGTTTTGTTGTGGAGCCAGACATATAACGGAGCACCCCCCTCCGCGCCATTTACCTTTCCCAACAGTTCGACCCTACCCTGCGGACATTGGTATAAAATCGTCTTTAAAGTGGAAAATACAGCAATGTGCCTAGGCTGGGCCACCACCTCGGCAATGATATACATAAATTGTAATCCGGCGCCAGTGATCACCGGAAACCTCAACGTGTGCAGTGGCGACAGCACGACCTTATGCGAAAACTATCCTTACAATTCCCAGTACGATCCGACCTGGGTATACCACGTAGGCACCAAGGTTGTGGATGTTGACGCGCAGTGCATTACCGTGACACCGACGGCGAACACTGTCTACGGCGTGTCGGTAGTAGATCATACAACAGGTTGTTCTGGTTCCGCCAGTGTGACAGTTACCGTCTCGAAGGATATCGCATCATTCAATTTGTCGGATGATACCACCAATAGTGGTTATGCCACCATTTCGGCTCTTGCAAACAGCAACGTCACAGTCAACAGCGCCGGGTATGGGTACATGTACATTGTTGAGGAATTAACTTCGTATCCATCCGGCTCGCAAGTATGGATCGAGAGCAATAATCCGTGCTATTGGTGGAACTTTCCCAACGCCACGCGCTTTAATAATATCAATAATGCGCCTTCGAACCTGGACTACGCGGGGACAGTGGCTTTACCTACCGCGTGCGGAGGTTGTGTGCCGGGGACAGCATGTACCAGTTATCCGGTTGGAAAGTTCAGGTATGGCAATATTTACAGAATAACGTTGGGTTCATGGAGCAATGCTTGTCCCTGGACGCAGAGTTCTCAAATTATTGTTCCCGCGTATGGGAGCATGAAACATGCAAGTGGAAACAAGTCAGCGTCGCTCATAATGGAAGACAACGCGGCCCCGGATTTCAGTTATCTTAGAGGCCAGTCCGTGGCAACGAAGGGGGAGTTATACGGAAGTTTGCCAAACAAACGCAAAATAATCCCCTAGTCTCCGTAGGCTAACTGTCGAGCAAACAATGCAGGACCTCGGGAGTGGCTTGAAGCTGTGGGAGTTGATGTTTCGGAAAGAGCACACGGGCGGGGGCTCCCTGGGGTCGGGTCCAGATATTGGACATTGTGGCATTCTGGAATCATCAAGGGCGGTTTGCGCCGATGGCCGCCAGGCAAGACTCGATTTTATGGTGCTGGACAACGGGTCTTGGCAAATCGAACATCGCAAGTCCATTTGTCCCCGTAGTTCAACGGATAGAACGGAGGTTTCCTAAACCTTAAATGCGAGTTCGATTCTCGCCGAGGACATACTTCCGGACACCGTCTGCGGATAGCAGCCTCGCGGAAACGGCGATTGGTTGGAAACGGGAATGCGCCCGCTGCATCGCTGTGCGAAGCACTGCGGGCAGGGATTGCGGACGACGGTTTGAGTCGAGAAATTTGGCGGACGCCCGGTCGATGTTGGTTTATAGTGCGCGATGCTCGGATTCAGCTTGAGGTGTTTTGGAGTGGCAAAGGCGAGCTTCTTTACCTGTCTGGTTTTGCTGCTGGTGATTGCTGTCGCTTCAGCCCAGACGGCCCAACACAAGCCGCTCCCGAACGAGCCACTCGAAAAATACGACAACCCGCCGGCCCTGTCGCCGTTGTGGGGCATAGGAGTTTCGCCGGGAATGGTCTCGGTGCACGACCAGTTCACGAGTCGTCAGGTCAACGTCAACGCGAGCGGCCTGAATATTACCGGCGACGCGGCGAACGAGCCGTCGATCAGCGTGGACCCAACGAACCACAACCGGATGGTAATCGGTTGGAGGCAATTTGACAGCGTGACCTCCAACTTCCGGCAGGGCGGTTGGGGCTACACCAGCAATGGCGGCACGTCCTGGACCTTCCCCGGCGTGCTCGAGAGTGGCGTCTTCCGCAGCGACCCGGTCTTGGGCTGCGATGACTCGGGGCGTTTTCTCTACCTCAGCCTTCTCCAGTCATTTGACGTCACGATGTGGCGCTCGCTCAACGGCGGCCAGACCTTCACGAACATTGCGCCGGCGAAGGGGGGCGACAAGCAGTGGTTCGTGGTGGATAACAACCCAACCAGCACCGGTCACGGATTCCAATACCAGTTTTGGGATAACGCCAGCCCTTTCGCCCCCAATGAATTCAGCCGTTCCACGGATGGCGGGTTCACCTGGATGAACCCGATCACCATTCCCAATGCTCCCCAATGGGGAACGCCCGACGTGGACTCGAACGGCAACCTCTTTTTCGGAGGGGTAACTACTTCCCAGACCCAGTTTTGGTGCATTCGTTCGACCAACGCGAAGAACGGTGCCGTGACACCGAGCTTCGATCAGAGCACCCAGGTCAACATGGGCGGCGTCATCGATTACATGGATACGATAAATCCGGAGGGACTGATCGGGCAGGTTTTCCTGGCGGCGGACCGTTCGGGCACCAGCACCAATAACAATGTCTACATGATGGCGAGCGTGCAACCGACCGGCTTCAACACCGGAAGCGACGTGATGTTCGTGCGCAGCACCAACGGTGGCCAAACCTTCAGCGCCCCTAAACGGGTCAACGACGATCCGGTCAATCACAGCAAATGGCACTGGATGGGTACGCTCTCAGTCGCGCCGAATGGGCGGATCGATTCCATTTGGTTCGACACGCGCAACGCCGCGAACAACACCGACTCGCAGCTCTTCTATTCTTATAGCACCGATGCGGGCGTTACCTGGTCGCCCAATGTCGCGGTGAGCAATACGTTCAATCCTTTCCTCGGTTATCCCAACCAGAACAAGATGGGCGATTACATGACCATCGTTTCGGACAATACCGGAGGCGACGTGGCGTATGCCGCCACGTTCAATTCTGAAGAAGACATTTATTATGTGCGCGTCACGCCGGGCGTAGCACCAACGCCGACACCTTCGCCGACGGCTACGCCGGGAACACCTACACCCACTCCTACCTCGACGCCAACACCCACCCCGACCGCGACACCTACCCCATCGGCGACACCTACCCCAACAGTGACACCTACTCCAACGGCGACCCCTACTCCTACGTCAACCCCTACTCCTACAGCTACCGCAACTCCGAGCCCGGCGGCGGTCATCGAGCTCTCGACGCGGATGCGAGTTCAGACCGGCGACAATGTCGGCATTGGTGGATTTATCATCACGGGAAACGCCCCGAAACATGTCATCCTTCGGGCAATTGGACCTTCGCTGACTCAATATGGTGTCCCGGGTGCGTTGGCCGACCCGGTGATGGAGCTGCACGGTCCCGGTGCATTTGCCACCATCACCAACGATAACTGGAGAGATACTCAGGCGGCCGAGATTAAAGCCACTTTCATCCCTCCGTCTAATCTTCTCGAATCGGCGATTGTAGCCACGTTAGCTCCCGGCGCGTACACCGCGATCGTGAGCGGCAAGAACAATACCTCCGGTGTAGCCCTGGTGGAAGTCTACGACCTCGACCACAGTCCCGCCTCGACCTTGGCCAACCTGAGCACACGGGCCTTTGTCAGTACCGCTGATAATATCGTGATCGCTGGCTTTCTTGTGAATGCCGTCGTCAATGACAGAATTGCGGTGCGCGGTATCGGGCCCAGCCTGACTGCCTTGGGAGTGGTTAACGCACTGGCCAATCCAACCCTGGAACTGCGCGACAGCAACGCAGCGCTCCTGGTCGCGAATAACAACTGGCAGGATGACCCGGCTCAAGCCGCGGAACTTACCGCTGCTGGTCTGGCGCCGACAAACCCATTGGAGTCCGGCATAGCCGCAACGCTGCCGCCGGGCCTTTACACCGCGCTGCTCGCGGGAGTGAACAACGGCACCGGCGTCGGCGTTGTGGAAGTCTACGACCGCGGGCCGTAGCCAAAGGCGATACCGGAAACCGGATTGCGGAAACCGGAGAGATTGCTGGCGGGAAGACACAACGGAAAAACACAACCTAATGAAAATCAAATTGCTGCTCGTTATTCTCCTTTCTCTCGCTTACCACCCTTCGACAGTGGACGCGCAAAAACCTGCATCCGAACAGAAGCTCGACGTTTCGGATAAGGCATTGATCACCAAGGAGACGCCAGGCGCGAAGAAAAATCCGTCGTCCAAAGCGGCTGAGGCCAAGGCGGTCAAGCAATACACGATTGAGCAGTTCATGGACACCACGCGGCTCGGTGGGAGCTCGTTCTCGGCGGACGAGAAGTCGCTTCTCTTCCACAGCAACAAGAGCGGCATCTTCAATGTCTATACCATGCCCGCCGCCGGTGGCGCGCCGAAGCAGCTGACCAACTCGACGAAGGAAAGCACCTACGCGGTCTCCTACTTTCCAGCGGATGCGCGCTTCCTCTACCGTTACGACAAGGGCGGGAATGAGAACGAGCACCTTTACCTGCGCGAGCTGAACGGAACAGAGCGCGACCTGACGCCGGGCGATAAGACAAAGGCCCGCTTCCTCGACTGGAGCCACGATCGGAAGTCGTTCTTTTTCTCCACGAACGCGCGTGACGCGCGCTACTTCGATATCTTCGAAATGAGCATCGCCGATCTCAAACCGGCGCTCATTTACCAGGACGAAACGGGCTACGACGTCGGCGCCATCTCAAACGACAAGCGATTCATCGCCTTTGGCAAGACGGGCGGCTCTCCCGCAGACTCGGACGTTTATCTTTACAACACGGCGACAAAGGAGATGAAGCATCTCACTCCGCATGAGGGAGACGTAGCGAACACGCCTCAAGCTTTCGATCCGAAATCGAAATATCTCTACTTCCTCTCGAACGAAGGCAGCGAGTTCATGTACGTGGCGCGCTACGACGTGAAAGAGGGTAAGCGCGAGGTGGTCGAGAAAGCGCCCTGGGACGTTTCCTACACCTACTTCTCGCACAACGGAAAATACCGCGTCGTGGCCACGAACGAGGATGCGCGGACGAAGATCAAGATTTACGAAGAAGCCACTGGCAAACTCGTTCCGCTCCCGGCGTTGCCGGAAGGCGATCTTACCGGCATCACCATCTCGCCGGGCGAAACCAGGATGGCGTTCTACCATGATGGCGCTCGCTCGCCCGCGAACCTTTTTGTTTATGACTTTGCCAGCAGGAAGCTGTCGAAACTGACGGAGAGCCTTAACCCTCAGATCAACGCGGCCGATCTCGTCGAATCGCGCGTCGTGCGCTACAAGTCCTTCGACGGGCTGGAGATTCCCGCCATTCTCTACACGCCGCACGAGGCCAGCGCGCAAAAGAAATTGCCCGCGCTCGTTCGGGTGCACGGCGGCCCCGGCGGACAGGCACGCATGCCTTATAGCGCTTCCGTGCAGTTCCTTGTGAACCACGGCTATGTCGTGCTGGACGTAAACAACCGCGGATCGAGCGGCTACGGCAAAACATTTTTTACCGCGGACGATGGCAAGCACGGGCGCGAGCCGTTGTGGGATTGCGTCGAGGCGAAGAAGTATCTGGCGTCGCTTGGATACGTCGACGAATCCAAGATCGGGATCATGGGTGGCTCCTATGGCGGTTACATGGTGCTGGCGGCGCTCGCCTTCAAGCCGGAGGAGTTTGCCGCCGGGGTGGACATCTTCGGTGTCTCGAACTGGGTGAGGACACTGCAAGGCATCCCGGCGTACTGGGAGTCGCAACGCAAGTCGCTCTACAAGGAGTTGGGCGACCCGACGACGCAGGCCGAGATGTTGAAGGAGATATCGCCCCTGTTCCATGCGGACAAGATCACGAAGCCGCTCATTGTTTTGCAGGGCGCGAACGATCCGCGCGTGATCAAGCCGGAGTCGGACGAGATTGTCGACGCCATCAAAAAGAAGAACGGTATCGTCGAATACGTTGTCTTCGACAACGAAGGGCACGGCTTCACGAAGAAGGCGAACGAGATTCGCGCCTACAAAGCCATTCTCGATTTCCTCGACAAGCACTTGAAGGGAAGCGAAGCCGCAGCTCCCGTTCCCGTTAGCAGTTAAGACAACCACCGGGCGATAGCTTCCTGCTCCTGATCTTCTGTGAGACGAGGGGAGGGATTAGGAGCAGGATCATGATCAGGAGCAGGAGTGGTTGCCCAGGCAGCCCCGTTTATTGTTGTTACCCGACGCGGGGCAGGATAAACCCTGAAGCACTCGCTTAAGGCCCTATGCACGCGCGAATTTTTCTGGTCCGACACGGTGCCACAGTCCTCACGGCTGAGGATCGCTTTGCCGGGGCGACGAATGTTCAACTTTCCGATGAAGGGCGCGAACAAGTGCGCCGGCTCGCGGTGCGGCTTCAAGGGGAAAACATCATGGCCATTTACGCATCCCCGCTGGACCGAACGGTGGAAACGGCCAGGATCCTGGCCGAACCGCATGGCCTCGAAGTTCAAACGCGCGACGGTCTGCGCGAGATCTCGCACGGCCGCTGGGAGCAGATGACGCGGAAGGAAGTCGAGCAGGCGTTTCCGGATGAAGCCGCCGCATGGGAAAAGGACCCTTACACGTTCGCGCCGGTCGGGGGTGAGAGTGGCTTGGCGGTGACGGCGCGCGCGTTGCCGGTGCTGATGGATATCGTCCGGGAGCATCCCGCTTCGAATGTGCTGGTCGTTTCGCACAAGGCTACGATTCGTCTCCTGCTCAGTTCGCTGCTCGGCTTCGATCCGCGTCGTTACCGCGATAACCTGGACCAAAACCCGGCGGCGCTGAACATCGTCGATTTCAAGGATGCCGTCAGCGCGCGGCTGACTCTCTTCAATGACACGTCGCATTACGCCGCGGCCGGCCTCGCGATTCCGGCGGTTCCGACCGCGCGGCTTTCGAAGGCGTGGGACGACGAGAAGAAGTTGTAGAGGCGCTTGCGCCAAGCGTCTGACCAAGACGGCGGGCGCCTGGCACAAGCGCCTCTACAGTTCATCCAGAAAAGAAAATGCATTGACTATCCGATAGTTTCAGGAAATACTGAAAGTAGATGAAGACACGGCCGGAGAACGACCCGCGGGCGCTGCTGGAGGCGCGCGATGATTTCGTGACCCAATGGGGCACGATCGGAACCGCCTGGGGAATCAACCGGACCATGGCGCAGGTCCACGCGCTTCTTATCACGACGGGACACTTGATGAGCACCGACGAGATCATGGAGGACCTGAAAATCAGCCGGGGCAACGCCCACAAGAATCTGCGCGACCTGGTTAGTTGGGGGTTGATCCGGAGCGTGGTGCGCAAAGGGGAGCGCAAGGAGTACTTCGAGGCGGAAAAGAACGTCTGGAAAATGTTTTGCATCATCCTGCGGGAACGCCGGCGGCGCGAACTGCGCCCAGCCCAAGCCGCCCTCCAAGAGTGCGCGGCACGCACCAAGGGGCTGAAAGGCGCCGAGGCCGTCGCGTTCAACAAGCAGATCAAGGCGTTGAGTGATTTTCTCGAGCTGGCGGACAGCGTGATTACCAAGATTTCCCGATCGGAGCAAAGCAGCATGGTTCCGTGGGCGCTGAAATTCCTGAAATGACCCTTTTTTTAGAGCCCTGTTTCGGTAATTCCTGAAACTACAAGAAAGAAAGACAAGCCATAGAAAGAAGAGACAACATATGAAACCGATCGTTTGGACCTACCTCAGTTATCTTATCCTCAGCCTCTCGCTCACCATCTGGGTGGCGAAAACACTGCACAAGAATGGCAGGATTTTCCTGGTGGACGCCTTCCTGGGCAACGAAGCGCTGGCTGACTCGATCAATCACCTCCTCGTGGTCGGTTTCTATCTGATCAACGTGGGTTACGTGAGCCTCGCTCTCAGGGAGGGCCAGATGCCAGTCGATCTCCAGGGAGTGTTGGAAACTCTCAGCCGCAAGGTCGGTGTTGTGCTGCTCGTCCTGGGCGGCATGCACTTCTTCAACCTGCTCGTGTTTTCGAAAATGCGGAAACGCGCGCTGCTGCATCGTGCACCGCCGCCGCTCCCACCGCAGACGCAAATTCCGGTGACGGCAGGATGAAGCGACTCCACGTGTTGTTCGATGGAGAGTGCTCGCTGTGCGGGCGATGCCGAGCATGGCTCGCCCGCCAGCCGGCCTTTCTGGAATTGGAGTTCCTGCCGTTCCAATCGCCGGAAGTGCCCCGGCGATTCCCCGGAATCGAAGCCCTTCATCCCGAGGAGCAGCTTCTGGTAGTAAGCGATGAAGGCGGCGTCTATCGGGGGCCGCAAGCGTGGATCATGTGTTTGTATGCCTTGCGCGATTATCGCGCATGGTCGCAGCGGCTCGCGCATCCCGCATTGCTGCCGTGGGCTCGCCGTGTCTGTGAACTGCTCAGCGAGAACAGGTACCGGATTTCTCGCTGGTTCGACACCCTGAGTGAGGGCGAATTGGTGGAGAAGCTGGCAATCGAGCGCGCCCGATGAAAATCGTGATTCCAGGTGGATCTGGACAAGTAGGACAGGTGCTTGCCCGAGCGTTCCAGGCCGACGGACATGATGTGGTGATCCTCACCCGCCGGCCCGCATCCAGCGTGGCGGGGCGATCAGTAATCTGGGATGGGCGAACGTTGGGAGATTGGGCGGCGGAGTTGGAAGCCGCGGATGTTGTCATCAACCTCGCCGGCAAAAGCGTGAACTGTCGCTACACTGCCAGGAACCGTCAGGAGATTACACAATCTCGGGTGGATTCCACGGTAGCGGTCGGGCAGGCGATCGCTCGAGCGCGGCGTCCTCCGGGTCTGTGGTTGCAGGCGGCCACAGCGACCATTTATGCGCATCGTTACGATGCGCCGCATGATGAAATTTCGGGAATTCTAGGCGGTGGCGAAGAGAACGTTCCGGAAGCGTGGCGTTTCAGCATCGATGCGGCGAAGGCCTGGGAGCGCGCTTTCAATGAGGCGCCCGTTTTGCCGCTCACGCGCAAGGTGCTGCTGCGGTCGGCCTTGATCCTGAGTCCCGATCGCGGAGGAATTTTTGACGTCTTGCTCGGACTGGTCCGACATGGGCTCGGCGGGCGCGTGGGTCATGGCCGCCAGTACGTCTCGTGGATTCATGACGCTGATTTTGTCCGGGCGATTCGTTGGCTGGTTGAGCACGAGGACCTCGAAGGTGTCGTGAATCTTGCGTCGCCAAATCCGTTGCCGAACGGGGAGTTCATGCGTGTGCTCCGCCAGGCCTGGGGAACGCGACTGGGATTGCCCGCATCGAAATGGATGCTCGAGCTCGCGACCTTTTTCATGCGCACGGAAACGGAGCTGGTTTTGAAGAGCCGGCGAGTCGTTCCCGGACGGCTCCGGCAGGGCGGTTTCGAATTCAAGTTTCCGGATTGGAATGATGCCGCGCGCGATCTTTGCCAGCGCTGGCGATTAAGGTAGAGGCGGCTTGCCGCGGCGAGCGCCGCTGCATCCTTGCGTCCTGCGACGGATTCGCGACATTCGCCGCCGTTCCATGCTCACGATTTCACAAGTTTCGAAGGCCTTTGCCGGCCGCACCCTTTTTGAAGATGCGTCGCTCCAGGTGAACCGGGGCGATCGCGTGGGCTTGGTCGGGCCGAATGGCGCGGGGAAGTCGACGCTTTTCTCGCTCATTCTCGGCGAAGCTTCCCCGGACGAAGGCAAAGTCTCTCTCGAAAAGTCAGCCACGATCGGATTTCTTCCGCAGGAGCACGCGCCCGCTGGCGATGAAACTGTTCTGGAACTGGCCTGCGGCGTTTCGCCCGAGGTGACGAAGGCGCAGCGCATCATGAAGACGACGCCGGAAGATTCGGCCGAGCACCATGAAGCCTTGCACTCCTTCGATGAGCACGGTGGGTGGCAGCTCGAGCCCAAAGCAAAGCGCATTCTGGCCGGACTCGCTTTTCGCGAATCAGATTTCGATCGGCCGGCGAAAGCTTTGAGTGGCGGCTGGGTCATGCGCGCTCATCTCGCTCGTTTGCTGGTCCAGGAGCCGGATCTGTTGCTGCTGGACGAACCGACAAACCATCTCGATCTCGAGTCGCTGGTCTGGTTCCAGGAATATCTGACGAATTATCCTGGCGCGATTCTTTTGATCTCGCACGACCGCGAGTTCTTGAACCAGCTGGTTGGTTCCATCATCGAGATCGCGCATCGGCGGCTGAATCGTTATCGGGGGAATTGGGACAGCTATATCGAACAAAGAGCGGCGCGCGAAGAGCAGCAACTTTCCGCGTATAAGAACCAGCAGAAGGAGATCGCGTCGTTGCAGCTCTTCGCCGATCGGTTCCGGGCCAAGGCGAGCAAGGCGTCGCAGGCGCAGAGCAAATTGAAACAGATCGATCGGATGGAGAAGATCGACGCACCGGTCTCGCGCGAGAGGACCGTTCACTTTCGTTTTCCGCAGCCGCCACGCAGCGGGCACCGCGTTATTACGCTGAAGGAGGTCGAGCACGCCTATGGCGATTTGGTGGTCTATCGCGGGCTGGATTTCGAAGCGGAGAGGGGACAACGGACTGTGCTGGTCGGTCCGAATGGCGCCGGGAAGTCCACGTTGCTCAAGCTGCTGGCCGGAGTGCTGCCGGTCCAATCCGGCGCGCGGGAGATCGGGCACAATGTGAAGGTCGGTTATTTTTCGCAGTATCGAGTAGAGATGCTGGACCCGATGCAAACGGTGCTGGAGACCGCGCGCGACATGCCCAACCCGGTCTCCGAACAGACGGCTCGCACTGTCCTCGGCTCGTTCCTTTTTCGAGGCGACGATGTTTTTAAGACGACGGCGGTCCTGAGCGGTGGAGAAAAGACACGGCTTGCACTCGTTAGGCTGCTGCTTGATCCGCCGAACCTTCTCCTGATGGACGAACCGACCACGCACCTGGATGTCGGGAGCATCGATGCGCTCGTGGGCGCGCTCGCGCAGTACGAAGGCACGCTGATCTTTATCAGCCACGATGTTTACTTCATTCGGTCCGTCGCGAAAACAGTGCTGCACATCAATGCCGGAAAGCTGACGCCGTACGCCGGCGACTACGATTATTACCTGGATAAATCGCGAGCGACGTCTGCGCGTGCCGCGCTCACGAGCGGGGAGAAACTGCAAAACTTGCAGCCGTTCACGCCCAGGGCGGAAGCTGCGGCAGGCGGTGCGGCTGCCCTACAAAAAACGGGAATGCGCGAGACCCGTGAGCAGCGCCGGGCCGCGGCAGAGGACCGCAAGGCCGAAGCGAAGATCAGGCGCGACCACGAGAAAAGTGTTCGAGATTTGGAAATGCAGATTTTGAAACTCGAAGGCAGGCAGAAAGAGCTCACCGCGGAGTTGGAAAAGCCCGAAACGTATGAGCGGGGCGGCGCGGCGACACTCTTGAACCGCGAGCTCCAGGCTGTGACCACCGACATGGAACGGCTGACGGCGGAATGGGAGAGATTGGAGGAGCGGAAAGCAGTCTAGGTAGAGCGCTTCAGCTACCGTGGCATCGATGCTGCTATAAGGAGATCCCGCAAGCTAGGAAGACAACTACCAAACATTACTTTCCTCAGCTTCACGCGCGGCCAGCAATGGCCGCGTTTTTTTTGCCTTGGAAGCGCGTCCTCCGCGCGTGCCACAAGCCGCCCGTCCTGAAACGACGCACGCTGCGAATCTCAAGAAGCAATCACAATCGATGGCGAGAAAAAACTCAAAGCGGCGACCCTTTTTCCGTACCGCCGTTCAACTCCTGAAGCAGACCGCGGTGGAGTGGATGGATGACAAGGCGCCCCAACTCGGCGCCGCCCTGGCCTACTACACGGTCTTTTCGCTTGCGCCGCTCATTCTCGTGTTGCTCGCCATCATCGGTGTTCTTTTTCGGGACGATCCCGCGGGCGCGTGGAGCAGGGTGATCGAGCAGATGGGTTACTTTCTCGATAAGAGCGCGGTGCAGGTGGTAACCGACATCGCTCAAAAAGCTTCGGAGCCCGGCAAGAGCACGAGCGCGACGGTGATCGGGATCGCTTTGGCGCTTCTGGGCGCGAGCGGCGTGTTCGGTCAGCTCCAGGATGCGTTAAACACCGTTTGGGGCGTCAAAGCCAAGCCGGCACTGGGAATCTGGAGCTTTCTTCGCGCGCGCTTCATTTCCTTCGCGTTGGTGGGCGGCGTTTGCTTTCTCCTGCTCGTCTCACTCGTGATCGAGGCGCTCCTCAAAGGGTTTAGCCATTACGTCCAGGCCGCTTTGCCCGGAGGTCTGGCGATTGCCCTCGCGGTCTACCTCATCTTCGATTTCGCGGTGGTGGTTTTGCTTTTCGCCATGATCTTCAAGTTTCTTCCCGACGCAAAAATCCGATGGCGCGATGTCTGGATCGGCGCGGTGATGACGGCGCTGTTCTTCGGGGCCGGCAAGTGGGCGCTCGGGCTTTATCTCGGGAGTGGCGCCGCCGCTTCCGCTTACGGAGCAGCCAGCTCGCTCATCACACTTCTCCTTTGGATCTATTACTCCTCGCAGATCCTGCTTTTTGGCGCGGAGTTCACTCAGGTCTACGCGAACCAGGCGGGCCGGCGCGTGCAGCCGAGCGAACACGCGGTGCCGATCGAGGAGACCGAAGTCGAGAAACCTCGCGGGACGAAGGGTTAGGCGTAGCTGCAGACGTGTAGCCGCTTCGCTGTGCGAAGCGCGAGAGTTGGAAGGTGTCGAAAGACGCCCGTTAAGCCGCCCACAGCGCGGCTGCTACAGGACGCGCTTCGCCGCTCCGCTCACCAGACGTTCGCGCGAAATGATCGCGCGTTTGTGCGTTCCGCGTCCGATCTCGCCCGCGGGATCATGCGCAATCACGTCGAAGACAAATAGCTTTCCGTCGCGCCCTCGATAGGTCGCGGTCGCGGTGACCTTCGCGCCGATCGGCGTCGCGGCGGAGTGAATGACGTCGACGATCACGCCGACCGACATCTCACCGTCTTGCAAGAGCGGCTTGAGGACGCGGGCACTGGCCATTTCCATCAGCGCGATCATGCGGGTGGTGGCGAAGACCGCGGGAAAATTCTCGTCCGGCGCGTTATCCAGCTTCAAATCGCTGGCGCAATCCGATTGCTGCACGACGAATTGGGCCGTGCCGGTTGCGTTCGGCTCCGGCTCGTTCACGCCGGGCTCCAGCGGCCGTGCCCGTCTCGCGCGAGAACAGGCTCCGGCAACTCAGACTCGACGTCCGACTCCGGATTGCCGTTGGAATCAGGAATCTCCTGTTCCTCCTCGCGGCCTTCATTGTGTGTTTTCGCGAGCAAGACATAGAGCGATGGCACGATGAAAAGGGTAAAGATAGTCCCGATCGTCATCCCGCCGACGAGCACCAGACCGATCGAGTTACGTGCTTTCGCTCCGGCGCCGGTCACGAAGACTAACGGCATATGTCCCGCGACGGTCGCGATCGTCGTCATCAGGACCGGCCGCAACCGGATGCGCGCGGCTTCCGCAATGGCCGCAATTTTCTCGTAACCCTGTTGCTGCAATTTGTTCGCGAATTCGACGATAAGGATCGCATTTTTCGCGATCAATCCGACAAGTGTGACCAGCCCGACTTGAGAGTAAATGTTCATCGTCGTCGTCCAGCCGTTGGTGAAAAACGGAACGCCTTGACCGGGCATCTTAAGGAAGGTGAAGATAAGAGCGCCGAACAAGGCCAGGGGGACGGACCCGAGAAGGATGATTAACGGATCGCGGAAACTATTGAACTGGGCTGCTAGTACGAGGAAAATCAGAACAACGGCGAGCCCGAAAGCGGGGAGGAATTTATCGCCCTCCACCCGGAGCTGTCGCGACTCTCCCGTATAATCGATCGTGTAGCCCTTCGGTAGGATCTTGGCTGCTTCGTCCTCCAGGAGCCGCAAGGCCTGATCGATCGGCAGTCCCGACATGCCGCTAATGGTGACGGCGTTAAGCTGCTGGAAACGGTTCAGCGACCTTGGCACGGTCTTCTGCTGGATGGAGGCGATCGTGCCAAGAGAGATGAGCTTGTTGTCTGGCCCAGTGACGTAGATGTCCTTCAGTTGGTCGGGATTCAATCTCTCGGCCCGCTTGATTTGTGGAATCACCTTATAACTGCGGCCCGCGATATTGAAGCGGTTGACGAAGTTACCGCCCATCGCTGCAGAAATATCAGCGCCGATCTGCTGGAGATTCAGGCCCATCGCCGCGGCTTTGTCGTGGTCGATTACGATCTCCGCCTGAGGCTGGTCGATCTTTGTGTCTATGATGGGCGGAAAGAAGAAGCTCTTGCTCTCCATCGCCTTCGCTTGGAGCTGCTTGGCAAACTCCAGCATTCGCTCCGGCTCTTCCGTGGAGAGGAGCACGATCTCGACCGGGAAATTTCCACCTCCGGGCAGGGCTGGGGGCATGATGGGAAACATCTCGATTCCCGGAATGGCGCTCAGTTTGGCCTGGACCTGGGGAAGGAGCTGAAAGGCCGTTTCCTTCCGTTGGTTCCAGGGCTTCAAGACCATTCCGCCGAAACCGTTATCCGGAAAGGTGATCTGAAAAACGAACTCGCTTTGCGGGAAACCCATGAAAACTTTCCCGGCGGCGTCGGCAAAAGCAGAGGTCTGTTCGATGGTCGCGTTTGCCGGCGCGTTGACGATGCCGAAGATGACGCCTTGATCTTCGGTTGGCGCAAGTTCCTTCGCGGACATCGACATCTTCAGAAAGATGGCGGCCAAAATTGAGAGCCCGATCCAGGCGGTGTAAACGGCCGGGCGCACCCGGAGGCTGGCATCGAGCTTCTTCCCGTACCATTTCCGCACTCGCTCGAAGGTGTGATTTACCTGGGCCGCAAAACCGTGCTCGCTGTCACCCGCCCGCAGAAACTTCGCGGTCATCACCGGAGAAAGGGTGAGCGCAACGACGCCTGAAATCGCGACGGCTCCTGCCAGGGTGAAAGCGAACTCACGGAAGAGCGTGCCAGTCAGCCCTCCCTGAATGCCCACCGGGATGTAAACAGCGGCCAGCGTGATCGTCATCGCGATGATCGGGCCCACGAGTTCGCGGGCGCCGAGCAACGCCGCGTTCAGCGGGGTTAATCCATCACGCAGGTGACGCTCGACATTTTCGACCACGACGATGGCGTCATCGACGACCAGACCGACCGAAAGCACGACCGCAAGAAGCGTGAGCAGGTTCACCGTGAATCCGAAGATCTGCATGAGAAAGACAGCGCCGATGAGCGAGATCGGGATCGCAATGATAGGGATGATGGTGGAACGCCATGAACCGAGGAAAAGAAAGATGACGACGCAGACGATGAGAAGTGTCTCGCTCAGAGTTTTGTAAACGTCCTTGATCGCGGTGTTGATGTAAGCGGTCCCATCGTAGGCGATCACGCCTTTCATGCCGGTGGGAAGATCCCTTTGAATCTGATCCATCTCCGTCCGGACTCGTTTTACGACATCGATCGAATTAGCATTCGGCAGGACGAAGATGCCCATGAAAACCGCGCGCTGGCCGGAGAAACGGACCTCGGCGTTATAATCTTCCGCGCCGAGGACCACATCCGCCAGGTCGCCCAATCGGATCAAGGTCCCTTTCTCCTCGCGGATAACGAGGTTCTTGAAATCGTCTACCGTATGCAGGTCGGTGTTGGCGGTCAGGTTCACCTGCACCAGCGCGCCCTTGGTCCGGCCAGGTGCAGCAAGGTAATTATTTTGCGCGAGGGCAGTGCGCACTTGCGCCGGGCTGACGTTCAGCGCCGCCATCTGCTCGGGCTTCAGCCAGATGCGCATGGCAAACGTGCGTCCTCCCAGAATTTCTGCCCGTTGGACGCCGCCGAGTGCGGTCAGGCGCGGCTGCACGATGCGATTGAGATAATCCGTGATCTCGTTCGCCTGGAGAATGTCGGAGGTGAAACTGAGGTAGGCAGAAGCGAAACGGGAATCAGCCGATTCGATATTAATGACCGGGATTTCCGCTTCCGGCGGCAGATCACCACGGACTTGATTGACCTTCGAGCTGATCTCCGAGAGCGCCTTGTTTGAATCGTAGTTCAGCTTCAAGCGCGCCGTGATCGTGGAAAGGCCCTGCGTGCTTTGCGATTGCAGGTAATCGATTCCGTCAGCCGCCGCGATCGCGCGTTCCAACGGCGTAGTGATGAACCCGCGCACGAGGTCCGCGTTCGCGCCCACATAAACTGTCGTCACGGTGACGGAAGCGATATCGCTCTTGGGATATTGCCGGACATTGAGCGACGAAATCGCCTGCAGCCCGGCGATGACGATCACGAAGCTCACGACCAGTGCGAGAACCGGCCGGCGAATAAAGAGATCGGTAAAACCTTTCACGGAAGCGTGATCAACTGTCGAGCGGCTTCGGGGCGAGCTCGTTTTTCGGGGCGAGCTTGTTATCGATGACGACGTTCATTCCGTTGCGCAACTTGAAGACGCCGGTGCTAACGATCTGCTCGTTTGCCTTTAAACCATTGGTGACAGCGATAAAATCGCCCCGTGTCTCGCCGGTGCGAATGAATTGCTGGCGCAGGACCAGACTCTCTTGCTTGGTCTTCTCGTCGCTCTTCTTCTCAATAATGAAGACCGAGTTGCCGTACGGAGCATACGAAACGGCCGTCGCCGGAATGAACAGCGTCGGTTTTTTTTGCGGCAATAGCACCTTCACTCGTGCAAACATTCCTGAGCGCAACGCGTTATCCTGATTATCCAGCGTCGCTTGCAGCGTGACGTTGCGGGTCGCCGGGTCGATTGAAGAATTAACGGCCGTCAGCTTGCCCTCGAACTGGCGGTCTGGGATCGCATCCGTTGTCACCTTTACCGGCAGATCGGGTTTCACATCCGCCAATTGTTGCTGCGGCAGGGAGAAATCAACAAAGACCTGGCCGAGCGCCTGCAGCGAAACCAATGGATCGCCCACCTTAACCATTTGGCCGGGATTGACGGCGCGGATTCCCGCGGTCCCATCGAAGGGCGCGCGGATCTGCTTCTTGGCGATGATCGATTGCATGTTTTCGACCGCGGCCTTCTTCTGCGCGTATTTGGATTGAGTCGCATCGAACTCCGCGGCGGAAATCACTTTGCGCTCTGCCAGGCCGCGCGCGCGATCGAGATCATTCTTGGCCAACTCCGCATCAGCTTCCGCCGAACGCCTTTGTGCCTCCTCGGCAGACGCGTCCAGCTTCAACAAGACCTCGCCCTTCTTTACCAGAGCGCCCGATTGAAAATTGATCTCGGCCACGGTCCCCGCGAGTTCCGCGCTGATCATCGCCCCCTGCACGGGAGAGATTGAACCGACGGCCGTCAACATCGGCTGCCAGTCGGCCGTCTTCACGTCCGCGCTGGTCACAGTTGTAGGCGGCGGCACCATCTTTTTCCCTGCCGAAATCAACGTAAAAATCTGCAGGGCCTTGATCCCCGCGATGACGAGGAAGACGCCAACGAGCGCGGCGATCACTTTCCAAACAGTCCTGGTCGTTGGTTTCATGGAGATTTTGGAGTGCTGAGGTTTCGCGACGTCATGCATAAGCGGCGGCACTCTCGGGTTGAAATAACAATCGCCAGAGGCCGCGGGTGACCTCGAGCTGGCGTGCTCGCCGTTCCTCGGAAGTGAGTTCCGGCGGTTGCAACACATCCCGCATCAACATGCCGCGACCAACCGCGAAAATTAATTCAGCCATTTCAGTGGGCGTAAGATCGTGAGCCGACTTCTGCGTTTCCGGCGCGCGCGCGATCAGGTCGGTCAGGCCCTCCATCGCCGTCTGCAAGACGCCGAGCACGAGATTGGCCACCTGGGGATTTCGCGACGCTTCCGCGTAAAGATCGACCACGAAGGCAGACTGCACTTTTGGGGAATTCTCGCAGCAATGCGCAGTGAACAAGATCTCCAGAGACTCCAGAAGCGAAGGGGCCTGCCGCGCGCGTTCGAGGACGTCGTGGATTTCCTTCTTGTGTCGATCCGCCATCGCAGCGATGACCGCTTCTTTGTTTTCGAAATACCGATAGATCAGGCCGACGCTAATACCGGCTTCGGCACTGATATCGTGCATGCTCGCCTGGTGAAAGCCGCGCTTGGCAAAACAAACCATCGCTGCTTCAAGGATCTGCGTGGGGCGATCGAGGCTGGCGTCTATCTGATTCTGAGACATTAGGCAGGGACAATGAATGAACGTTCATTCATTGTCAAATACTCAACGTGTAGAGGCGTCCGCCGCGCCGAGCGCCTGATTGTTGCCTAGGCGCTCGCCACGGCAAGCGCCTCGCGTTAAGAAGAAGAAATGCCACGATGCTCCACGACACATCCTGGTTTTCAGTTGAGGATTCTCGAACAGTTTCCGCCCAACCAGCCGTACCTCATCGGCGTCTCTGGCGGGTGCGATTCGGTCGCGCTCCTGCACGAGCTCGTCGAGCTTGGTTACCGGCGGCTCACTGTTTGCCATCTCGATCATCAATTACGAGGACGCTCGAGCAAGGCCGACGCGAGGTTCGTCGAGCGTCTGGCCGCGAAGCTCGATTGTAAGTTCGAGCTTGGCCAAACAGACGTGGCCGGGCTTGCGCGTACCTCGAAGCAATCAATCGAAACGGCGGGACGCATGGCGCGTTACGAGTTTTTTGCGCGAATCGCCGGCAGGAGACGGTGCCGCACCGTTTTTCTGGGGCATCACGCGGACGATCTCGTGGAGACCTTTCTGATGAACCTGTTTCGCGGGGCCGGGCCGACCGGCTTTAGCGGAATGCGCGAGATTAGTTCGCGCCGGGTTTCGGCAACCGAGCTTCAGATTGTTCGGCCATTGCTGGGCGTCTGGCGCGACAAAATCGACGCGTATGTCAAAACGCACCGGATCGAGTTTCGTGAGGACGTTACGAACAAAAGCCTGGGGCCTGTTCGCAATCGTGTGCGACGCCGGCTCATCCCCTACATTGAAAAACAGCTGAACCGGAAGGTACGCTCGACCATTTGGCGCTCTGCGATCATCGCCGCGGATGAGGCCGACTGGATCGAGGGACTGGTCGATTCAAAACAGGTCGAAGCCGAGCAGTTGGACGCGCACGAACTGCGAGCACACCCGCTCGCGTTGCAACGGCGAACCATCCACAAATGGCTCCAATTGCATGGCGTCGGCGACCTCGATTTCGATTTGATCGAGCGGGTTCGGGGCCTGCTCGACCCTAAAGCGACGGCTGCGAAAACGAATCTGCCGCAGGGCCGTCACGTGCGCCGGCGGGCGAAGAAAATTTTTATCGAGTGAATGCCGCCTGATCGCCGCGCAGAAACGTAGTTTGTTCGTGAACACGACTCCCTACTGGCTCGATACGGCGAAGATCCGAACGTTTCCGGCGCTGGCTGAAGATATCACAGTCGATGTGCTGGTGGTCGGCGGCGGCATCACCGGCCTAACGACTGCTTATTTGTTGAAGGAGGCCGGGATGACGGTCGCCGTGGCCGAACGGTCCCAGCTTGCGACGATCGATACCGGCCACACCACTGCGCATCTCACGCACGTCACCGACCTGCGTTTTCACGAGATGGTGAAGAATTTCGGAAGGGATCACGCCCAGGCGGCCTGGGATGCCGGCGCCGCGGCAATCGATCAAATCGAGGAGCTCGTCCGAAAGGAAAAGATCGAGTGCGAATTCACCCGCGTCCCGGGTTATCTCCACGCCCCCGTCCATGGTGGAACTAAGGACGAGCGCGAAAGCTTCCGCAGGGATGCGACCCTCGCGAATGAACTCGGCTTTGACGCGACTTATCTCGACAGCGTTCCGAAGATGCAGACGCCCGGTGTGCGTTTCGCCAACCAGGCAAAGTTTCACCCGCGAAAATATCTCGCGTCGCTCGTGGCGGCGATACCAGGAAAAGGAAGTCATGTTCTTGAAGAAACGGCCGTCTCGAAATTCGACGACGAAAAGCACCGCGCGAAAGCGAACGGTCACTGGATCAATTACCAGCGTGTTGTCCTCGCGACGCATAATCCGCTCGTCGGCGAGGCAGGGATGGCGAGCGCCACTCTCTTTCAAACGAAACTGGCGCTCTATACCAGCTACGTGATTGGAGCGAAGCTGCCACGCGGCGGGGTTCCGATCGCGTCGTTCTGGGATACGAACGATCCATATAACTATCTGCGCATTGATCGACACCCGGATTTCGATTACGCGATTTTTGGCGGCGAGGATCACAAGACCGGACAGGTTGCGGATACCGAAGCTTGTTATCGGCGACTGGAAGATTCGCTAAAGGAATTGCTGCCAAACGCGGAGATCGATCACCGCTGGTCGGGCCAGGTGATCGAAACCAATGACGGGCTTCCCTTTATCGGTGAAAACGCGGAAGGCCAGTTTCTCGGCACCGGTTTCTCCGGCAATGGAATGACCTACGGAACCGTGACGGCGATGATGGCGCGCGACTGGGCGACGGGCGCAAAGAATCCTTGGAGCGAGCTCTTTGAGGTCGATCGCAAGAAGATCAAAGGCGGGGCCTGGGATTATCTCCGCGAGAACAAAGACTATCCTTATTATCTCATTAAGAGTCGCTTCGCGGAACCCGAAGGGGAATCGGTTCGCGCCTTGAAGCCGGGCGAGGGGAAGATCTTGAAGTTGAAAGGCGAAAAGGTCGCCGCCTATCGCGATGCGGACGGCAAGGTCACCAAGCATTCCGCCGTTTGCACGCACCTGGGTTGCATCGTCCGCTGGAACCAGGCCGAGGCGACGTGGGATTGTCCATGTCACGGATCGCGTTTTGATCCGGTGGGCAAAGTCATTTCCGGCCCGGCCGAAGCGCCGCTCGCGAGCGTCTGATGCTGATCCTGTAGGCGCTTCGCATAGCGAAGCGGCTAAAGGAAAGCCGATCCGTGTTTCATCTGTGTCAATCCGTGGCTACAATGCGCTCCCATGCCTTCCGCTGTTCGCGTCCGCTTCGCTCCATCGCCCACCGGTTATCTCCACATCGGCGGCGCGCGCACCGCGTTGTTCAACTGGCTCTACGCAAGACACACAGGCGGCACGCTGGTTCTACGGATCGAAGACACTGATCGGGCGCGCAACACCGAGGAAGCCGCGCGCGCCATTTACGACGGGCTGCATTGGCTTGGGCTCGATTGGGACGAAGGACCGGAAGCCGGCGGGAATTTCGGTCCGTATTTCCAGAGCGAGCGGGAAGCAGTTTATGAAAGCTATCTGGACAAGCTTCGCGCCGCCGAGTGCGTCTATGATGACGCGGGTTCCGTTCGCTTTCGCTTCGCGCGCGAAAAGGTCGTCGTGGATGACATTATCTGTGGTCGCATCGAGTTCGACATGTCCAGTCCAGAGACGAATCCGGACATGACCATTCGCCGACCCGACGGCTCGTGGATCTTCCATTTCGTCAACGTCGTGGACGACACCGAGATGAAAATTTCACACGTCATCCGCGGCGAGGATCATCTTTCCAACACGCCGAAGCATGTGCAGCTCTACCGGGCGTTCGGCGTGGCACCACCGCGTTTCGCGCACATTCCTCTTATCCTAAACAAAGATGGCTCCAAGATGAGCAAGCGAGATCAGGGTGCGAGCCTGAACACTTACATCGACGGCGGCTATCTCCCCGAAGCTGTGCGCAATTATCTGTGTCTGCTCGGATGGTCGCCGAAGGACAATCGCGAAAAACTCGAGATCGACGAAGTCGTGCGGTTGTTCGATCTGGAGAAGGTCCACCGCAAGAACGCGTCATTCGATCTCGATAAATGCATCTGGCTCAACGGCGAATACGTGCGCGAGTTGAATGACGATCGATTCCACGAACTGGCTCGGCAGGCTCTGGAAAAAGCTGGGATCGATCTGGCAAAATTCCTGCCTGGTTACGTCCGCGCCGCGCTCGAGACCTGCAAAGGAAAGTTCAAAATCTTTAGCGAGCTGCCTGCTTATTGCGGTTTCTATTTCACGGACGATTTCGAATACAATCCCGACGGCGTTGCGAAACATTTCGTCCCGGAGAACAAGTCGTACCTTCTCGCGGTTCGAGAGGCCTTCGCGGCGCTGGAAAACTTTGACGCGACAAATCTGGAGACGGGCCTGAAGGCCACGGCCACGCGGCTCGGCGTCAAAGTCGGTGCGTTAGTTCATCCCACGCGTCTCGCCGTCACCGGCAGCAACGCTGGCCCGAGCCTCTACCACCTATTGGAAATTCTGGGTAAAGAGAAAGTCCTCGCGCGCCTCGATCGCGCGCTTGCTAGAATTTCTTAGCTTCTTTGGACCAGGTGTCTTTCAAAGTGATCGCCCGGTTGAAGACCAACCTGCCAGGCTGCGAGTCGGGATCGAGCGCGAAATAGGCGAGACGCTCGAACTGGTAGCGCACGGCGGGATCCGCGTCCTTCAGCGACGGTTCGCACTTGGCGGTGACCACTTCGAGCGAGTTTGGATTCAAGAAGGATTTGAAGTCGCCATCGGCGTCGGGCTCAGCCGCCGTGAAAAGGCGATCGTAAAGGCGCACCTCGGCCTCAATCGCGTGCGGGGCGCTTACCCAGTGAATTGTGCCCCTGATTTTGCGACTCGAAGTAGGGCCGCCGGTTTTGCTTTCAAGATCGGCCGTGCAACGCAGCTCGATTACGTTGCCCGCATCATCTTTCACGACCTCGTCGCACTTAATAATGTACCCGTACTTAAGACGGACTTCACCGCCCGGCTTGAGACGAAAATATTTCGGGGACGGTATTTCCATGAAATCCGCACTCTCAATGAACAACTCGCGGCTGAATGGAATTTTGCGCGAGCCGGCACCGGGATCCTCCGGATTGTTCAACGCGTCGAGTTCTTCGACCTGACCCTCAGGATAATTCGTGATCACAACTTTGATCGGTCGAAGCACGGCGAGCCGGCGGGCTGAAGTCCGGTTGAACTCCTCGCGCACGGTATGCTCGAGGACGGCGACGTCCGTCATGCTTGGATATTTCGTGATGCCGATGTTGTAGGCAAAAGCGCGCAGGGCGCTTGCCGTCATGCCTCGGCGACGAAGACCGGAAATAGTCGGCATGCGCGGATCATCCCAGCCGTTGACCAGACCATCGTTCACGAGCTGCATGAGCTTGCGCTTGCTCATGACGGTGTAGGTAAGGTTCAGGCGCGCGAACTCGTATTGGTGTGGCAGCGGCTCCGGCAGATCGAGCGAGGCGAGGAGCCAATCGTAAAGCGGGCGATGCACCTCGAATTCGAGCGTACAGACCGAATGCGTGATGCCTTCGATATAGTCGCTTAGCGTGTGCGCGAAATCGTACATTGGATAGATGCACCACTTCTTGCCGGTGTGATGATGCTCGGCGTGGCGAATGCGGTAGAGGACGGGGTCGCGTAGCCAGACGTTTGGCGCCGACATGTCGATTTTCGCGCGAAGCGTCCGCGCGCCGTCCGGGAACTCGGCCGCTTTCATTCGTGCGAGCAGATCAAGATTTTCTTCAATCGAGCGGTTCCGAAACGGACTCTCCTTGCCGATCCGGCGATATTCATCAGTTTCTTCCGCCGTCATGTCATCGACGTAAGCCTTGGCTCGGCGCACTAGCGCAACCGCGTATTCGTAGAGCTGATCGAAGTAATCCGACGCGTAACCCGGAGCCCGACCCAGATGCTCGTTCGCCCATCCATCGATGAGCCATTTCACATCGAACATGATGGAATCCACATATTCCGTTTCTTCCTTGGTCGGGTTCGTGTCGTCCATGCGGATGTTGCATACCCCGCCAAACTCCCGCGCGAGCCCGAAATTCAGGCAGATCGATTTTGCGTGCCCAATGTGCAGATAACCGTTCGGTTCGGGCGGAAAACGGGTGCAAATCTTGTTATGCTTTCCGGAGCGAAGGTCCTCCGCCACCACGTCGCGGATGAAGTCAGAGGGAGCTGTCTCGTTCGGCATTGTCATTCTCGTGCGCGACAGTAACGAGTGGAACGATGAGCAGCAACCCAAGGAGCGGCGGTTTATAACCGCCGACTGAAAAAAACCGGCGGTTTCAAACCGCCGCTCCGTGAGGCAATATCTCGCAACCCGTGAAAGAATTTTACACGCTCACTGATCTGAAAAACTGGGATGCGAAAACCAAATCACCCGTTCGTCTCGGCGTCTTCGGTGATCCCGTCGCGCATTCGCTGTCGCCGCAAATGCAAAACGCCGCGCTGGAAAACCTCGGGCTGAAAGAGCGTTATGGACGGTTCCAGATCGACGGGGAGGACCTACGGACGGCCTTGGAGATGATTCGCCGCCTGAACTTTGTGGGGATTAACCTGACCCTTCCGCATAAGACGGCCGGGCTTACTTTGGTGGACGAGATAGACGAGACGGCCCGCAAAATCGGGGCCATCAACACCGTGTTGGTTGACGAGGAAAAGCTGATCGGCTTCAACACGGACGGTCCCGGTTTTCTCCACGCCATTCGCAGCGAATTCTCCGTCGATCTGCGTGATCTTCGCGTTCTTCTCCTGGGCGCCGGCGGCGGAGCCGGACGTGCCATCGCGGTGCAATGTGCCTTGGAAAACTGCGAGCGTCTGGTCCTGGTGAACCGCACATTGGAGAAGGCGCAGGATTTGGCGAGAGAGTTGGCGCCTTACTTTGCCGGGTCGCGTGTCCTGGGTCCGGTCGCGCGCTTGCAAGCTGTCCCTTGGGACGAAGCATCCCTCCGTTTCCAGCTCACAAACACAGATCTCGTAGTCAATGCGACATCGGTCGGGATGAAGCGATCCGATCCACCGTTAATCCCGGCGTCACTGCTTGCGCCGCATTTGATGATCTACGACACGATCTACACGCCTGCGCGAACGTCGCTCCTCGGGGCGGCCGCCGACGCAGGGGCGTTGGGGGCGAATGGACTTTCCATGCTCTTGCATCAAGGCGCGCTCTCCTTCGAAATCTGGTTCGGACGCAAGGCGCCGCTCGACGTGATGCGGGCCGCGCTCTTGTAGTCGCTTCGCTGTGCGAAGCGCGGCGTGGCCCACAGGGCGACGGCTACAGATTTTCTTTTGCCATCTCGCGGCCGCGATTGGTCGCGGCTTCGACGGCGGCGATCAATCCTTCGGATGTTTGCAATTTTTTCATCGCCGCCAAGCCAGCGGCCGTAGTGCCGCCCGGAGTAACTACCATCTGGCGCAATTCTTCAGGGGACAGACCGGTTTCGCTGGCGAGCTGTGCGGCGCCGAGGACAGTTTGCGTGGCGAGCCGAAGCGCCGCTCCGCCAGGCAACCCGTGCCGTTGCGCACCTTCCGCCAGCGCTTCAATCACGGTGTAAACGAACGCCGGTCCGCTCCCAGCCAGGCCAGTCACCGCGTCGATCTGTTCTTCTTCAATCCGTACGACGATTCCCACCGCCGTGAAAATGTCTTCCGCCTCCGTCAAATCTTTTTCCGTCGTGCGAACGCCGGGAGCGATCGCGCTTGCTCCGCGGCAGATGGCCGAAGGCGTGTTCGTCATCACGCGCAGGAACCTGGCCGGAGCGACCGCTTCCATGCTCTCGAGTCGAACGCCGGCCGCGAGCGAGATGATCAGCTTCCCCTCCAGCATCGCGGCAATCTCGCGGACGACCGGCAAGACCACGGAAGGCTTTACGCCAATCAGGATCGTGTCCGCAGAACGCGCGACCTCGAGATTGTCCGCGGTGATGGCAATGCCGGTTTCCGTTTGGACCGTACCGCGTAATCCCTCGTTCGGCTCGCCGGCGATGATCTCTCCCGGCGCACAGAATTTTGCGCGAAGCAGCCCGCGAATGACCGAGCTCGCGAGTTTCCCCGCGCCGATAAAACCGAGGCGGTAGCGGAGGGCGGATGTTTGTAAATCAGGTTTAATCCGGCGATATTAGCCGATGGTAAGCGGCGGTGTAAACTTTGGTCTCGATCTCGCGGAGGAAATTGCCGAGCTCAAGCGCGAGCGGAACGCTGTTATCCTCGCGCACAACTATCAGGTGCCCGAGCTCCAGGACATTGCCGATTACGTAGGCGACTCGTTAGGCCTGAGCTATCAGGCGGCGAAAACCGATGCCGAGGTGATCCTTTTTTGTGGGGTTCATTTCATGGCGGAGACCGCGAAGATCATCAATCCGTCCAAACGCGTTCTGCTGCCCGATCTGGATGCCGGCTGTTCCCTTTCGGAATCGTGTCCACCGGAAAAACTGAAGGCGTATCTGGATCAGCACCCGGAGAAGAATTATTATGTGATCGCCTACATCAATTGCAGCGCGGGCGTGAAAGCGCTCTCCGACGTCATCTGCACGAGCGGTAACGCGGAGAAAATTGTGCGGAGCGCGCCGGCGAATCGAAACATCCTTTTTGTTCCCGATCAAAATCTGGGCGCGTGGGTGATCGAGCGCACGGGACGACCGATGGATCTCTGGCAGGGCAATTGTTACGTCCACGTGGAGTTCACCGCCCGCAGTATTGGCAGAATCCGCGAAGAATATCCGAACGCCCCGGTCGTCGCGCATCCGGAATGTCCCTACGCGGTGCGCCTGCTCGCGGATGAAGTTTGTTCGACCGAAAAGATGGTGACGTTTTGCCGGGAATCGCCCGCGCGCGAGATTATCGTCGTGACCGAGGCGGGAATGTTGCATCGATTGCACAAGGAAATTCCCGGGAAGAAATTCATTCCGGGTCCGACGGAGCGCTGCGCCTGCGCGGAGTGCCGGTTCATGAAAATGAATACGCTGGAAAAGGCGCATGCCGCGCTCCTGGACATGGAGCCGGAAATCACATTGCCCGAGCCACTGCGCAAACGCGCGGAGGCACCGATCCTGCGCATGCTCGAGTTGAGCAAATAGTGGCGCAGAGAGTGACTTTTCCCTTGTCACTCGTCACCCGTCACTCTTCACTTCTGCCGCGATGCAGCGACCCTTCATCTGGATCATGCTCGTGGTCCTGTTGCTCGGAGTGGTTTTTCTGCGCGAGCCACGGCTCGAGCAATCTGAAGAATTTTTCCTGCGCTGGCTCTTGAAAAACTCGGAGCCGCACGGACCGGCGGCGCCGCTTACCGTGGTGGAGATCGGCCATGACGCAGTTTTGGACCGAGATCCGTTGAAGGAATCTACCTCGTCTCATGCCGGCGGAAGCGGAGTCTCGCCTCTGGAATTCGCACTTTTTCTCCAGTCGGTCCTCGAGTTCCAGCCCACCGTCGTGGCCTTTGAAAATATTCTAAAATGGCGGGAGCGCGACAAAGATCAGGAGCAGGTTTTTATCGATCAGGCCATGCGTGTGCCCAAGCTGCTGCTCGCGGCTGAATTGACGACGACGCCGGATTTGGATGCGCCGGGCCCCGAAATTCAGGGCTTCACCCAAGTGACGGGAAAGCGCGGCGATCTCGTCGAGTTTTCCGGAATCGGCCGCCAGCCCGGTGAAGAAATGCGCCTGATCGCCACTCTCGGTTTTATCAATCTTCCCGGTGAAATCGCGGACAGCATTCACGTGCCGCTTCTCTTCCGCTATCGCGGTGAGGTGATACCCTCGTTTGCGCTGCAAGCGGTCCTGCTTTGGCTGCGCGTGACATCCGCTGAAGTGACGATCGATCTTGGCTCGCACATTTCCCTGCCGCAGGGGCGCAAAATACCGATTCGCGCGGACGGGACTCTCTTGATTTCGCCGAATGCGGGGAAAAAAGCGCGCCATATCACGCTCAACGAGCTGGCGCTTGCGACGCAGCAACACGGCGCGGGCCAGAAGACAGGCGCGGAGTTCGAAACGATGCACGACCAAATCGTGCTGGCGCGCACCCCGGCAAATCGTCTTTCACCGCCGGATGTTTTTGCCGCCACCCTGGCCACAATCCAAACAAAGGCCTACATCCACCGGGTCAGTTGGATTTTTGACTGCGTGATGCTGGTGCTCGCCGCGGTCGTTATCGGGAGCCTGCGTCATGTCTCGCGAGTCGACCTGGTCCTTGGGGCGATCGCATTCACCGCGGCGTATTGCCTGATCGCTCTGGCCGTTGTTTCTCGATGGCTGATCTGGCTGCCGGGTGTCCTGCCGCTCGGCGTCGTCTGGCTGCTGCTCTTGATTGTGATCCTGACACCTCACCGTTATCGCGCCAAGCGGCCGAAAGCCACCACGATTGCTGCGTCCATTCCCTGATTGCGCCGTCGATTGCGCGAATATGATGACCGCTCCGGAAATGGAAATCGAAGGACGAATTGACCGGCTTCACGCGCCCGGGCTGATCGATCTTCACTTCGATCTGCTGATGGACTTGTACGAAAAACGCGGCCGCGTGAATGTCTTGACGACAGAGTTTTTGCCAGAACTCGAGGCGGGCAATATTGGAGTGCTCGGCGCGGCCATTTACATCGAAGACCGTTACCTTCCGGAAATGGCTTTGCGAGTGGCCGTCGATCAGATCGCGCGGCTCTACACCGAGGTGGAGATGTCCGATCGGTTTGTCGTTTGCAAGAGCGGCCAGGAGATTTTGCGCGCACGCGAGGCGGGGAAGATCGCGCTCCTCATCACGATGGAAGGGGTGGAGCCGCTTGGCGTCGATCTGAATCTCCTGCGCGTTTTCTTTGAGCTCGGGGTGCGCGTCATTGGACTCACCCATGTGCGGCGCAATGCTGCCGGTTTGGGTGGTGTTTTCGCGGCGAGTGGTTCGTCGCGCGATGGTTTGACCGGTTTTGGGCGCGACTTGGTTCAGGCCTGTGAGGATCTCGGCATCATGCTTGATCTCGCTCATATCAACCCCGCGGGCTTCGAGGAAATCTTCGCGCGCACGACCGGGCCGCTCATCGTGTCACACAGCAATGCGCGGCGGTATCACGATATCGAGCGCAACGTCACTGATGAACAAATCAGGATGATTGGCGAACGGCGCGGGGTTATCGGAATCAATGCCGTGCTCGTGAGTCCACGCAAAGACGAGGCGACGCTCGACCGGTATGTCGACCATATCGAGCATGTCGCCGGCCTGATTGGGATCGATTGCGTGGGGATTGGGTTCGATTTCTTCGAATTTCTTTATCGCCAGTGGCCCGAGTCTGAGAAACAGGAATTGGCCGTGAAGTTCACCCAGCCTCATTTTATCCCCGACCTGATGAACCACGCGCACGCTCGAAACCTCACGCGAAAGCTGATCGAGCGCGGATTCACCGACGAACAAATCGCAAAAATTCTGTTCGGGAATTGGATGCGGATTTTCACCCAACTGCTTTGAAGTTCATCAACCTCACCCGTCGCACCGAGATCGGCGCCAATAGCTACTACCTCGAGGCTGCCGGTCAACGGCTTGTGCTCGACTGCGGCATGCATCCGAAGGAGGAAGGCGAGGATGCCTTGCCCAATTTTCCGGTGCTCGGAGATCGCGCACTCGATGCGATTGTGATTTCGCATTCGCACCTCGATCACATCGGTACACTTCCCGTGCTGATGCGGCGTCAGCCCGACGCGCGCATTTTCATGACGGAGGCGACCGCGGAAATCGGGAGCGCGCTTCTGCACAACTCGGTCAGCGTGATGATGCGGCAACGCGAAGAGATCGGCGTTTCGATCTATCCGCTCTTCACCCACAAGGAAACCGATCGGGCGACGGATCGCTGGCGATGGTGCCCGATGGGCCAGCCGTTTACGCTGGAGGGCGAGCGGGCGAAGCCGCACGAGTCTGATGCTGTGACGGTTGAGTTCGTCGATGCCGGCCATGTCTTGGGCGCGGCCGGGGTGCTTCTACGCGCGGAAGGCCGCACGATTTTCTACAGCGGCGATGTAAACTTCGACGACCAGACGATAACCAAAGGGGCCGTTTTTCCAGACTCGGGCGTCGACGTCCTAATCATCGAGACGACACGCGGCGACAGCCCATTGCCGGAAGGATTCACGCGCGCCGCCGAGGAGCGACGCCTCGCTGAGGCAATCGAGCGGGCCTTCAGCCGCGGCGGTTGCATTCTGATGCCGGTTTTTGCGCTGGGCAAAACGCAAGAGGCTCTCGCCATGATCCATAAATTCCGCCGGGAAAAATTGCTCGGCGAGTTTCCGGTCTACATCGGCGGCCTCAGCGTAAAGATGACGGAGATTTATGATCGCCGCGCAATGACCACGCGCCGGCTGCTCCCGCGGCTTCAACTGCTCGAAGCGGTCGAACCTTTCGTCCTGAACGGGCAGACCATTCACGACTCCCCCCCGCGCGCCGGGCGAGTCTATGCGCTCTCCAGCGGAATGATGACGCCAAAGACGCTCTCGAATACTTTCGCGCGGCGCGTGATCGAGAATCCACAGCACTCGATCTTCTTCGTCGGTTACGCGGACTCGGCATCACCCGCGGGCGTCATCAAGACGGCCAAAGCCGGAGATCTTGTTTCGCTCGATCCCGATGAGCCGGCGCAGCCGTTGCGTTGCCAGATCGAGCAATTCCAGTTTAGCGCCCATGCGTCCCGCGAATCGATTGTCCGTTATGTGAAACAACTGGCGCCGAAAAAAATTGTGCTCGTGCACGGCGATGTGCTCGCGGTGGAATGGACGCGGGCCCAGCTCGCCGCGGAGTTGCCGGGATCGGAAGTGATTGTGCCGACGCCCGGAGTGGAGCTGGAATTGTGAACCCCTCTTTGTCATGGTGAGCGAAGTCGAAGCATCTCGAGCTATGTTTTGGCCGCCTGTCGCAAGGAAACAGCGAGAGATTCCTCGACCGCGTTTCGCCTAACGAAACTGCGCTCGGAATGACAAAGCGGGAGGACAAGAGTTGAAAATCGTCTCCTGGAACATCAATTCGCTCCGCAAACGGCAGGAGCGGCTGCTGGCCTGGCTCGCGGAAACCCAGCCGGACGTGGTCTGTCTCCAGGAAACAAAATGCACCGACGAGCAATTCCCGGAGCTGGCCTTGCGTGCGGCTGGTTATCAGTCCGCTTTCCACGGCCAGAAATCTTATAACGGCGTCGCCATCCTCGCGAAAACCCCCCTGCTCGATGTGCGCGCATCGCTCTGTGATGAAGAACAAGATCCGCAAGCGCGTGTCATCGCCGCGACCGTCGGGTCGGTGCGCGTTTATTCGGTCTATGCGCCCAACGGCCAGGCGGTTGGGTCGCCGGCCTATGATTACAAACTAAAATGGTACGCGCGCCTGCGGAAATGCCTGCTCGAAAATGAAGGTGTGGAGCGGCACCTGGCTGTTTGCGGCGATTTCAATGTCGCTCCCAAGGACGAGGACGTTTACGACCCTGACCTATGGCGTGGCGCTATCATGTGTTCGGAAGCTGAGCGCGCGGCATTCGAGCAGCTGTGCAGCGCGACGCTGACCGATTCGCTGCGAATCCATCATCCCGAGTCCGGCCTTTTCAGTTGGTGGGACTATCGGATGCTCGCTTTTCCAAAAAATCGCGGGCTGCGCATCGACGCGATTCTGGCCAGCAAATCACTGACGTTGCATTGCACGGCCGCCGGGATCGAGCGGGAGATGCGCAAGGGGAAAGAACCATCCGACCATGCGCCGGTCTGGGCAGAGTTCGATCTGTAGCGGCGGTCTATGACCGCCGAACGAAATGTCGCCCGAGCGGTCGGCGGTCCTAGACCGCCGCTACAGGTTCTGCCATTGGAGGTTGAACGTTGGTCCCAATCGGCTTGCGCTCAGGGCAGGCAGTTGGACGTTGGACGTTGATGTCTCACGCGCCCCATCGCTCCGTGCGCGACGCGCCGGCCAAGCCGCTGCTCATCTTTGACGGCGATTGCCATTTCTGTCGCCGCTGGATCGAACGCTGGCGTGAGCTCACTGCTGGAGCGGTCGAGTACGCTCCGTCACAGGAAGTCGCCCAGCGTTTTCCGGAAATTCCAGCGAAGGCTTTCGAGGACGCCGTTCAATTCATCGAGACCGACGGCACTGTCTTTAGCGCGGCGGAGGCAGTCTTCCGCTCGTTAGGCCACAAACGGGGCCGCAAATGGATGATCTGGTGCTACGAGCGTGCGCCTGGATTCGCCGCCCTTACCGAAGCGGCCTATCGCGTGATCGCCCGGTATCGCCGGACCGCCTCCTTCTTCACGCGTCTGCTCTGGGGCGGGGATGTGCGGCAGCCGACCTACTTCGAATCGCGCCGCTGGTTTCTCCGCTCGCTCGGCGGCATCTATCTGATCGCGTTTCTCTCGCTCTGGATTCAGTTGGATGGACTGATTGGCGAACACGGGATCTTGCCCGTCGCGGAATACCTGCCGGCCGCGCGCGAGCACTTCGGCGGCGATGCTGCGTTCGTTCTGCCGACGCTCTGCTGGCTCAATTCGAGTGATGCTTTCCTGCACTTTCTTTGCGGCGCCGGCGCAGTGATTTCGGTCTTGCTGATTGCCGGCTTCTGGCCGGTCGTCTCTCTGGCTCTGCTCTTCGTTTTGTATCTGTCGCTGACGGTAACGGGCCAGACCTTTCTGAGTTTTCAATGGGACATTCTCCTGCTCGAGGCCGGGTTTCTCGCCATCTTCTTTGCGCCGGTCCGCTGGCGGCTGGGCGGTGACCGTGAGACTCCCGTTTCTCGCGTCGGCCTTTTCCTCCTGAAGCTGCTCCTCTTCAAATTAATGATGATGTCCGGCGTGGTAAAATTAACGAGCGGCGATGACTCCTGGTGGGACCTGACCGCGCTCGATTACCACTATTGGACCCAACCGCTCCCGACCGTGCTCGGCTGGTGGGCGCATCAAAGTCCCGAGTGGTTCCGCAAATTCTCCACCTTCTTCGTGCTCTTCGTCGAAAGCGTGGTCCCGTTTTTCATCTGGGCCCCGCGCCGGGTGCGGCACATCGCGTGTGCGCTGCTCATTGTCCTCCAGATCTTGATCGCGCTGACCGGTAACTATTGCTTCTTCAATCTCCTGACGATCGCCCTCTGCCTGCTGCTCGTAGATGATAGCTTCTGGCGGCGCCGCCGGACTTCCGAGATAGCGGCGGACCACCGGTCCATTCGGGATTATCTGAAGTGGCCTGCAATTGCCGTGGCGATTGTTACACTGCCGCTCAACGCCACGCTGATCTTTTCCGCCTTCAAGCCTCACGCCGCCGTGCCAGGACCGATCGGAACTCTTTACGATTACGTCGAACCGTTTCGAATCGCCAATGGCTACGGCTTGTTTCGCGTCATGACCAAATCCCGGCTCGAAATCATCGTCGAAGGTAGCGCCGACGGCATCGACTGGCTGCCGTACGAATTTAAATGGAAGCCGGGAGACGTGAATCAGCCGCCGCCTTGGGTGGCGCCGCACCAGCCCCGCCTCGACTGGCAAATGTGGTTCGCCGCGCTCGGGACCTATCAGCAAAACCCCTGGTTCCTTCGGCTGGCGATGAGACTGCTCGAGAATAATCCCAACGTTACCGGGCTGCTCGCCCGCAATCCTTTCCCGAATGAGCCGCCGCGTTACATCCGCGCCACGCTTTACGATTATCACTTCACTTCCTGGGACGAACACAAGGCGACCGGCGCCTGGTGGAAACGCGAAAAGCAGGGCGAATATCTACCGCCGATTTCGCTTCGAAGTCGTTAGGCGCGATTCGAGTCGCCCTCGGAGTTGAGAGGTCGCCGTTCTTTGGCTATGATCAAGGGTGCCAAAGGAAGAGCAGATCGTGACGGAAGGAACGGTGACGCAGGTGTTGCCGGGCACGATGTTTCGCGTGGAGTTGCCTGGTCAGCGAACGGTGCTCGCGCACATCTCGGGGAAAATGCGCAAGCACTTCATCCGCATCGTCCCCGGCGACAAGGTGGAGGTGGAGCTTTCGCCCTACGATTTGACCAAGGCGCGCATCATTTTTCGGGAGAAATAAGCGACGATCGCCAAGGGCTGAACGGTTAAAACGTTAAAACGGTAAGCGCATTTGAGAGACGAGTTTCGTTTCTGGTGAAGAGGACTTATCATTGCGCATGCGTTCAGTGAAAAAAACGCAGCGAGGCAAACGACCCAAAAAGAATCGACAGGAAAATACCATGGCTGAAGAAAACAAAACTACGACGCAAGACAGTGGCCCCATCCCGGCGGACGCCCAGAGGAAATTCGAGAGCAGCAAAACCCACGTGCGCAAGGCCGCGGAGGATCTGAAATCCGCCGCCGGCGTGATGGCGGATGATCTCAAGTCCGCAGCCGGTGCGATGGCGGAGGAGTACCGCGACAAGGCCGAACAAGTGTGGGTAGATGCGCGCGATCGCGCCCGCACCCTGCAGGAAGATGGCGAGCAGTACGTGCGGGAAAATCCAACCAAGGCGGTCTTTACCGCGCTGGGGATTGGATTCGTTCTCGGGCTGATTTTCCGCCGTTAACGATTGGGCCGAATGGCTGGCGACACGATGCGGTTCCGCAATCCTGCGGGGCACGCCGGCTTGCTCCATAATCTGCTCGCGCTGGTAAACGACCTGGCGGGTTTTCTGGAGAGCCGGGTTGGTCTCTTCGCGAAGGAGTCCAAGACGGCCTTGGTGCAGATCCTCGTGCTGGTGGGCTGCCTCGCCGGCGCGGCGGTGCTCGCACTTTTCGGCTACGTCTTCCTGATTGCGAGCGCGATCGCGGGCGTCGCGCACGCGCTGCACGTCTCCTGGATTTGGATCACGCTGGGCGCGGCCGGCCTGCACTTTATCCTGGCGCTGGTCTGCCTGCTGCTCGCCCGCAGCCGGATGAAAAAATCGATGTTTGAGGCGACTGCCGCGGAATTGAAGAAGGATCGCGAATGGCTAAAGAACCTGGACAAGAAAAGTCACTCCACGAATTAAGACAGGAAGTTGCGCATTCACGTGACCGCCTTGCGCGCGATCTGAGCGGGCTGCGTTACGAGCTCGATTTCCCGCTCAAGTTTCGGAAGTCGTTCCAACGGCAGACCGTGTTGTGGATCACCGCGGCAGTGGTGATCGGGGTTGTCTTTGCCGTAATGCCCGCGAGAACCAGGAAGGTCCAAGTGAGAGCGAAAGCGAAGAGCAAGAGTGTTCCCAAAGAAGAACTTCTGGGCGCAGGCCTGGCCCTTGGCGCATTGAAACTAGCGGCAACTTTGCTCAAGCCGGTCATCACGAATTTCATTTCGAAGAAGATGAGCGGCTACGCTGCCGCGGCGGCGCGCAAACGGTAATTCCTTTTTAGGTTTACGCGGCCCGGGCGGTTGCGTAATGATTCGCTACGCCTCCCCCTGATGACCGCAGCGCTCACGACGATGGGTGCGATTGAAACGCGCACCTTCGGACACGTCGACGAATATCTAATCGTCGGCCGGCACGCGGGCGCATCCGACATCCACCTTGGCGTCAACTCTGCCCCGACATGGCGCTTGAACGGAACCCTGCAACCAATCTGGCCAGATGCTCCCAAGCTGACGGCGGCCGAAACCGCGGCGCTGGTGGAAGGATTTCTTTCCGATGCACAGAAGATTCAGTTGGAAGAACGCGGTGATGCGGATTTTGCCTACGCAAATGGGGTCGGACGTTTTCGAACCAGCGTAGTTCGCCAGCGGCTGGGGATCGATCTGGTTTTCCGCATCATCAACACACAGGTGCGGACCATGGACGAGCTCGGGTTACCCGAGAGCCTGAAATTGCTGACCCGCTATCAAAACGGACTCATCCTCGTAACTGGCTCGGTGGGCAGCGGTAAATCGACCACGCTCGCGGCGTTGGTCGAGCAGGTGAATCTCGAGCGGCGCGAACATATCATCACCCTGGAGGACCCGATCGAATACATCTTTGAGCCGAAGGGTTGCCACATCACGCAGCGCGAGGTGCATACGCACACGCGCTCCTTTAGCGCGGCCTTGCGCGGAGCGCTCCGGGAAGATCCGGACGTGATCATGGTGGGTGAGCTGCGCGACTTGGAGACGATCTCGCTCGCGATCACCGCCGCGGAAACAGGGCATCTGGTTTTGGGCACGCTGCATACGGGCAATGCGGCGCGCACGCTCGATCGGTTGCTGGATGTTTTTCCGGTCGATCAACAGGAACAGATTCGCATGATGGTGAGCGAGTCGTTGCGCGGCATCATCAGTCAGCAATTGGTGCCGAGCGCCGATGGCAAGACGCGCGTGCTGGCGCTGGAAACCCTGACCAACACACCAGCCGTCGCTAACGTCATCCGCGAAGCGAAGACATTCATGCTGCCCGGAATCATTCAAACCGGCAGGAAGCAGGGGATGCAATTGATGGACGACGCGCTGATGGCGTTATGCGAGCGCGGGCTAATCAGCCGTGACGAGGCGTGTTTGCGCGCCGAACAAAAGCAAGCAATGGAGCAGCACTTAAGCACGGAATGAAATTGAGCAGCGAGCACTCTGACTTTTGTCATTCTGAGCGGAGTTTCGCAAAAGCGAAACGCAGTCGAAGCCGTAACGCAGCC
>JBEEHC010000115.1:0-19459 GCA_041167205.1 Verrucomicrobiota bacterium | reverse complement strand
GGCCGAGCAGGAGCGATTCTATGTTAACCTGGACATCTTTCGTCCCATGATTGGCAAGATGAGGTGTGGAAGAGTGGTTCTCAAGACCGGTGACTCAGCAATCTTTGGACTCGATGATCTGCTGCCGCCTAAGACCGAAGATGAGCTAAAGGCCGAGAAAAAAGGCGCTAAGTAGCTGATAGGAATCGGACGCAAGCGGCAATATGACTACGCGGGAAGTGCAGAATGGCGCGAACAGTAGTTCGACTCATTGTCCCACGGAGAACTACGACGCGCTGAACCGGCCCACGACGTGGGAACAGACCGGCTCGAACGGGTTTCACGCCCTGAGTCATTACCAATACGACCAGATGAACCGCGAAGTCGCGACCTGGCGCGACCAGGACGGCAGCCGTGGCGAGCGCTTCACCTACGAGCCGACGAATCAGCTCTCCCACATCGATTACAACGCGCAGAATGTGTCCGGTGGAAATCCAACAAACGCGGAGCGGACGGTGAGCTACGCTTACACTCCCGGCAAGCTAAATCGCGACAGAATGATCGAGACCACCGGTCTCGGGACACTTGAGACCAATTACGCGCCGAACCTGCTCAATCAGTACACGGCGGTTGGGGGAATGAGCTATCAGTACGACAGCAATTTCAACCTTACCTACACGGGAGCGTTCAGCGGGGTGTATGACGCGGCCAATCGGCTGGTCTCGGCCTCGAACGGAGGCACCGGGGAGGCCCAGCAGACGGTGGCCGGGTTCGTCTATGACGGGCTGGGGCGGTGCGTGAAACGGACCCTGAACGGCGTCGCGACAATCTTCGTCTACGACGGGTGGAAGCCGATCGGGGAGTGGGATGTATGGGGTTACTTCCAGGCGTGGAACGTCTACGGGCCGGGAGATGATGAGATTCTCCTGCGCCACTGGGGGAAATACGGCTATCTCCGCTTTCAGTTGGACCGGCACGGGAACGTGGAATTTCTGCTCAACAACAACGGGGCGCTGCTCGAAAAGTATAAGTACGATGCGTTCGGCAAGCCGGCAATAACCGACGCGGCGGACAATCCCCGCGCCTTCAGCTACTACGGCCATTGCTTTCTCTTTCAAGGACGCGAGTACATCTGGCAGTTGGGCGTCTACGATTACCGGAACCGCTTCTATCACCCGGCGACAGGGCGCTTTCTCCAGACCGATCCGACGGGCTTCGCTGCCGGCGACATGAACCTGTTCCGCTACGTCAACGACGACCCGATCGACGGGAGCGATCCGACGGGGCTGCGAAGCGAAATAGCGGGCGACCGCATGTGGAAATCGGCCTGTTTCTTTGATCCCGGGAATAGCTATCAAGGTTCATACAACCAGTTCATGGGCAACTCTCCGGCTGGCGGAGATGGAGGCAGTGGTGGAGGCGGTGGAAATGGCGGCGGCAAGTCGAGCTTCGCTAGGAATGAGGGGCCGAAGGGAGGCTACACAATGGCGCAGATTAGTCGCATTGACGGCCATGAAGTTCGGAGGGCCACGCCGGTGCACAATATTGTGGCATTTGATCGGGCGCACGACCAGATCAATGTGTTCTTTTCGAATGGTCGCCGCGTAAGCTACCCAGCGGGTAACTACACAACGAATCCGACTGGAGATCCATTTACAGTGGGGAGCCACGGACCCGCCCCGTCGGGACGCTGGCCGCTTCAGGCTCCCCGTTTTTACGATGCTAGCAATCCTCACTCGCGGTTGGTTGGTCCGGCGTTTATTCCGATTGGTGCGCCGGGCAGCCTCCCGGCGCAGCGCGACGTAGGTCTACACTCCGGAACCGGTAGCCATCTGGATTTAACGGATGGTTGTATCAGAGTTAGCACGCAAAGCATGAACAGGTTGTTAAGGAGCGTCGACAGAAATGGCCCTCTGGAACAAATTTATATACCGCGATGAATTTGGGAAATTGAGAGACAAATTATGAATAAGATCCTTCTCTTGTGTTGTGCCTTTGTCGTGAGTTGGGGCAAGTGCGTTGAAGGCAACGAAAAGGGCGCGGACTACCCACGGCGTGATCAAACCGGTATCGATTATCCGCGAGTCTTGGCAGCTGCGCGCATCGGTGACGACGCAGCCTTATCGATGCTCTTTTCTGTTACGCGCAAAGTTGATGGGCTCGGAAGCGAGTTGCATTGTCATTACCTTCTGGAACTCCTCAAGCAGTACGGGGATTTTCGTTTTTCGACGGTTCTCGCCAAAGAGCCAGCATCTTCGCGTACAGCTGTGATAAGAGCTCTCAATTTTGCGTTCGTTACTTTCGACAAGCGCCGCGGCTGGTCAATAGACTTTCCATATACATATAAATTGACTCCAAACGAGAAACGCAAAGTCTATCGCGAACCTCACATATGAGGCAACCAATAGCAGGCGAAGGGGAAAGGGTCAGAAGGGGTCAGTCTTAGAATCTCGGCAAAATTGCTCGATTTGATGACTGAGGCTCACGAAGAATCAACAAATGGCTCGCAAAGCGCGAGTCGAGTCCCCCGGCGCGGTTTATCATTTGGATGCTCATAAAATCTGCCGGGATTCTAAGACTGACCCCTTATCCTTCTCCTACTCCGAGGAGCTACTTCATGCCAAGGATGGCCGTTGGGAAGCCATCAGAATCAAAGTCTTCGGCGATCCTCATAATCGTCATGACCAAATTCACCGTGAGTCCGACAAAATTCTAGAAAGATTTCGGCAAGAGACCGGTGACAGATATCTCGAGCACGTTTCGCCTCCCTGATTCAGACTGAATGCTAATTGAAAAGTTTTTTATGAAGACAATTCCTATTCTTACAACTTTGCTTATATGCCAAACCATGTTTTTAGAATACGCACGCAGCTATTTGGACATTTGGCATTCGAGCTTATTCAACGTTACTGGATTCGATGTGCAGACTATCGCTAATCATTCGCACTGGTTACAACTCTTGACCCTTAGCCGTACTGGTCTCGTATTACTGTGCTTACTTTTTCTTATCGTGGTTTGGAAGGAACGGTTGTGCCGTACGTGGTTAGCTACGGGAATTGCGCTTTTATGGATAGCGTTGTGTTATCAGAGCTTTCTTACTCCCATCGTAAACTAAATAAACGAATGTGATGGTGTGGCGGGGACGCCGACTTGAGAGGGGACGCAAGGGGTCATTCTTGGAATCTCGGCAAATGTGCTCGACTTGATGGCGAAGGTTCACCCAGAATCAACCAATGCCTCGCAAAGCGCGGAGTCGAGTTCCCCGGAGCGGTTTATCATGTGCTGGATCGGAGTGATCGGCAGGAGGCGATTTTCCGCGATGACGCAGATGGTCACGAAATCTGCCGAGATTCTAAGACTGACCTCCGCGCCAACCGAGGCCCTTCGGCAGCCGATCTCCCGCGAAGCGCCCGGCTGAAAGTCAACTCTGAAATTATTGCCGAGGACAACGTAACAGTCATCGTCCATGGAAAATGTCGCGACGCACACAAACCTAGGGCGAGTGTGCAAGTTCACGTCTGACCCTGACTACGATGGACCTCTCGTTGATGGCAATTTCGATTTGCACGGGATTTTGAGAACCCAGGGTTAGGGAGAGGCGACGCTATTGTGAAAGCCCCCACCCGGGGGACCGGTCACCCCTCGGGGTCGCCGCGCGTGCTGCGCACTGTGCGCGCTTAGCTCGGCGGGTTGGGGCAGAGGTACCGATGACTTGTTCATCACAGAGCGCACGAGGCTCGACCTCGGGCAAAGCCTGGACAGATTCGACTAGAAAACCTCTGCTCGATGCTTACGGCGAGGTTGATTGCGAGTTATTACTTGTGCGTCCCGTATTGGTTTCCTGTAGCGTTGTTCTTGTAGTATCCGCCCTTATGAGAGGAGCCGGTGCTGCCCTTGTAATGCCCACCGTGACTTGACGTGTGTCGGCCACCGCCATAATGGGGTCTGCCTGCGATCGCCACGGAGCAGAAGAAGGAAGTGATCGCGAGTGCTGGGACAGGGTCAGACGGGGTCGGGTCAGAAGGGGTCAGTCTTAGAATCTCGGCAAAAATGCTCGATTTGATGACTGAGGCTCACGAAGAATCAACAAATGGCTCGCAAAGCGCGAGTCGAGTCCCCCGGCGCGGTTTATCATTTGGATGCTCATAAAATCTGCCGAGATTCTAAGACTGACCCCTTATCCTTCTCCCAAACAATGCTGGAGCCAGCGATGATCTGGGCTTCGCTGTTTTCTACTTCACCGATCGGGTGGTCGTTGCTGGCGGTCTTGCAGCAATGACTTTTTACGCGGGAGAGCTGGGATTTAGACCCGGGGAGGTTGTCTTTGATGGCAACGGTCATCTCTACTCGTCGCATGGCAGCCCTGTCGCTCCCTCGGGACCCAGCGAAGAACTAGCCCGCCGTTCGGTCAACGCCCTTGCTGCGTTCGGCCGACAATTTGCCAGTTCTAACGACTGGACACGCCTGGCAAACACGTTTAATTATGGTGTCGCTTTTCCGGCGGCCGGAGCGGCTGCTGCGCCCGTCATCGGCTACGGAGTACTAGTTGGAGCTAACGTATACCTGACGAATCCGGTTTTCTGGAATGGCCTCGCCGGCGCGGCGGTACCGAGCCTCGTCGGAATGGGTGGTGGAACGCCGATGAATATGGCGACTAACCCCGGCCAGGCGATCGGACAGGCTATCTCCTTGTTGTTGCGCGGATTCAGGGAGATAGGGCACTAGAACTAAATCAATGTCAAAAAGCTATCTCGTTTTGGCTGCGCTAATGTTGATTTACGGTACATTAGTTCTGCGGCATGATCGCGTTACGTTTATCGACGGCGTGCACCAGATCTCGGGTCTGCAAGCAAGATTGGTCGGTGCCATAAGTCTTTTATATGCTGGCACGATTGTCGTAATGTACTTACGAAAAGATCGGACACCCCCGAAGCACAAAGGAGACGGTACATTCCACGGCAAGGATGATGGTGACGTCGGTGAATAGGTTTGCCGGAATTGGCAGGGACTGCAAAGCGCATTCAACATCAACAATTATGGCTTCAGGACCCCTTAGTGTAACTGTTTGCCGGAAATTATTGCATTAGATTAATGGATTACCCAAAACAGAGTTCGATCTCGCTTTACGATTACTCGGACAAGAGCATTCCTCAGGCGGGATATGCTACTATTGTTTATTCTGTCGTCTACACATTGAGCACTGCTGCAGTGTGGTTTCGTGCACCGAACACGCCGCTAGCTGCTGTTATCATCGCGGCCTCGATCATCATTGTGTTTTTCGGCACGCTTGCGTTTGGAATTTTTCGGAAAAGTCGAATTGCCGTGATCACCATACTTGTATTCGTCGTCGGGATTCAGCTGTACACTTGGTTCATTGCCCGATCGATTACGGGCACGATACTGTCCGTTGTCGTCACTGGCTTCTTGCTCCGCGGCGCCAGACGAATCTTCCAGTACCACGTTGAGCGTGAGGAGGCTGAACAACGGGCCTCGGCCCGCGTGGAATGAGAAGGGCAGAAAAGGCTCAGTCTGTGAATCTCGGCAAGAGTGCTCGACTCAATGACTGACGTTTAGGCGGAATCCAGCAAGAGATCGCACGGCGCGAGCCGAGTTCCCCGCAGCGGTTTATCCTTTTGGTACCCACGAATTTTGCCGAGATTCTACGACTTTTCCTTTCCAATGAAGGCGATATTTCTGGCGTGAAGGGTCAGAAGGGATCAGTCTTAGAATCTCGGCAAAAATGGCTCGACCTGATGGCTAGGGCTCGCGCAGAATCAACCAATGCCTCGCAAAGCGCGAGTCGAGTTCCCGGGGGGTTATCATTTGCTGGATCGCGGTGATCGGCAGGAAATAATGGAATCGGTAGCATAAGGGGCGCGGCCCACAGGGCCGCGGCTGCAGCTACTTCTTAGCTAGTGCCGCCTGGGCGGCGGTCAGGCGGGCGGCGAATCGGGACACGGGAGGGGACTGCAACTGACGTAATGCAACCCGAGGCGATGGCAGAACTTCACGCTTTCCGGTTTGCCGCCGTGTTCGCCGCAGATTCCAAGCTTGATGTTGGGCCGCGTCTTTCGCCCCAGGTCGCAGGTGATTTCCATCAGCCGCCCGACGCCTTTCTGATCGATTGGGTGAGGGCCACCCACCGCGTCCATCGTCCGTATTTCCGTCGCGCGATCAGGCCGAAACAAACAATTGCAAAGAGTGCGTCCGATCTGCTAATACTCGATAAGCATGAAATCCCGCTGTCCGCATTCTTCCTCTGCGCGTTGGACGCTCCTCCTTCTCGCGCTCGCCGTTTCCACCGCCACCGGCTTCGCGCAAAACGTGGCCGGTTTTATTCACGGGAAGATCCAAAACTTTCAGCAAACCAGTCCGGCCGCTCCGGTGGTCAATTCCACGGCACCGTTTCAGTTCGGGTCGCTGATTACCATGGGCACGGCGACGATCAACAGCGCCACCCTGACGTTTACCGGCACAGCCAGTCCACGCACTTACGATCCAGTAGTTGGAACCGGCGACTTCTCGATTCTCGACACTTTCACGACGCAAGCGCTGTTGGACAGTGCTTATCAGAACGGCAACTTCACGGTCAGCATCAACACCAGTGCCGGCACCTTCTCGCGCACGATCTTCCTTTTTCCATTCAGTTATCCGACGACGGCGATGCTGACCGTGCCGGCGGGGAACTGGCAGAGCGGCAACCTGGTGATCGACCCGACCCTGGACTACACCTTTACGTGGAATGCGTTTGCCAATGCGCAGGCCGCTGACGTCATCGAGCTCGTCATCCGCAACTCTGGTTTAGCCTTCAACCCGTTCCCCGCGACTCAGACTTCCTTCACGCTGCCAGCGGGAAGTCTTCAGCCAGGCACAATCTACACGTCCGATCTCGCCTTCGTTCGCGTGGCCGGCGTAACGGCCGCCGACGCGGACATCGGTCCTGGTTATGCGACGTTGGTGAAGGACACCGGTTTCACGATCAGCACAATTGCGGCAACGCCTACGCCTTCGCCTACTGCCACTCCTATCGTAACTCCTACGCCGCCCGTACCCACCCCAACACCAACCCCAAGTGCCACTACTACTCCGCTTCCTTCGGCTACACCCACACCTACACCTACTCCGCCCGCTACTCCTACGCCTTCAGCTACACCTGGCAAATTGGGAAACATCTCGACAAGACTTCGCGTTCTCGGCGGCGACAACGTCCTGATCGGTGGGATGATCGTCACCGGCACAGCCCCGAAGAGGGTGATCATTCGTGCGATCGGGCCTTCGCTCACTGGCTTTGGCGTGCCCGGTGCGCTGGCGAACCCGACCCTGGAGCTCTTCCAAGGCAGCACGCTGCTTTTCAGTAATGACGATTGGAATAACTCGACGCAGCAAGCGGAGATTGCGGCGAGCGGGTTTGCGCCGGGCAACACACTCGAGTCGGCGATCATCTGGACGCTGACGCCGGGGCAGGGCTACACGGCGATTGTGCGGGGGAATAGCGGAGCGACGGGAGTAGGGGTGGTGGAAGCATACGATCTGGACCAGGCGGCGGCCTCGAAGCTGGGGAACATCAGCACGCGTGGATTTGTGGACGTGGATGACAACGTCATGATCGCGGGATTGATCGTGACACCGAGCAATGGAGCGAGCCTCAAAGTCCTGGTGCGAGCCTTAGGACCGACGCTGAGTGATTTTGGTGTGCCTGGTGCGCTGGCGAATCCGACGCTCGATTTGGTGAACGCGAGCGGGACGGTGATTCGCTCGAACAACAACTGGAAAGACGACCCCCAACAACGCGCGCTGATTGAAGCTGCCGGGCTAGCCCCGACTCACGACGAAGAAGCGGCGCTGGTGGAAACCGTCGCGCCCGGAGCCTACACAGCGGTCGTGCGCGGAAATAATCGCACCACCGGCGTCGGGCTGGTGGAAGCTTATAATATTCCCTAGGCGACTGGCATTGCCGAGTTTGTGGCGGACGAAGCAAGTCCGCTCAGGCTGGCTACATTTGCGGAAAACGCCGCTGACGATATCGTCATGCTCGCCAATGAAGAGATACAAGACGCTGACGGCTCTCCTGCTTTTCGCGGCAATGCGTAGTGTCAGCGTGGCCGACACGGTTGTTTTGCTCCCGCAAAAGGACAACACCCTTTATCAAGATCCCAAAGGGTTCCTGAGCAACGGTCAGGGCATCTATTTCTTCGCGGGAAGGACGGGCGCCATGACCTTGCGCCGCGGGTTAATCGCGTTCGATTTCGCCTCAATTCCTACCAATGCGACAGTCACGGCGGTGACCCTTTCGCTGTACCTCTCAAAGACGCGTGGGGGATCCGCGGCGATCTCGTTGAGCAAAGCGTCGCGTGATTGGGGTGAGGGTGCTTCCGACGCTGGCGAGCCAGGAGGCGCCGGCATCCAATCGGAAACAAATGATGCCACCTGGATCCACACCTTCTACAACACGAGTTTTTGGACGACTCCCGGGGGCGACTTTTCAGCCACGTCAAGCGCAACTACGACAGTCAACGCTGTGAACACAACCTACACGTGGAGCGGCAGCGGATTGGTGGCGGACGTGCAGGGGTGGGTTTCCAACCCGGCGAGTAACTTTGGGTGGGTTGTTCGCGGCAATGAAACTACCAATGGAAAGGCGCAGCGATTTAACACCGGCGAAAACACCAGTACTCCACCGCAGTTGACGGTTACCTATCAACCTTCAACCTCCACCCCAACTCCGCCTCCAACTCCCACATCAACGCCGACATCTACACCAACGCCGACAACGACCCCAATTCCCACCGCTACTCCCACGCCCACCCCTACAGCTACAGCTACAGCCAGTCCAACCGTTGCGCCTACTCCGACCGCTAGTCCTACTGCTACGCCTACACTTACTCCCGCTGCTACGCCTACACCGACACTTACTCCTATCCCAACACCCACGGCTTCTCCTACACCTACTGTGCCGCCTGGCGCTTTGGGAAACATATCGACACGGCTTCGCGTTCTAAATGGGGACAACGTCCTGATCGGTGGGATGATCGCCACAGGCACGGCCGGAACGAGGGTGATCATTCGCGCGATCGGGCCTTCGCTCACTGCCTTGGGCGTTCCAGGCGCGCTGATGGACCCGACACTCGAGCTCTTCCAAGGAAACACGATTCTTTTTACTAATGACGACTGGCGTAACTCCGGTCAGCAAGCTGAGATTGCGGCGACCGGATTGGCGCCGAGCCACAATGCCGAGTCGGCGATCATCTGGACCTTGGCGCCGGGCCAGGGCTACACGGCGATCGTACGCGGGAAAAATGGTCAAACAGGTATTGGGGTGGTGGAGGTGTTCGATCTCGATCAAGCCACTCTTTCCAAACTGGGAGACATCAGCACACGGGGCTTTGTGGACGTCGACGACAACGTGATGATTGCCGGTTTGATCGCGGGCCCCAGTAATGGGACGAGCCTCAGGATCCTGGTGCGAGCGTTAGGACCGACGCTGACCGACTTTGGGGTGCCCGGCGCGTTGGCCAATCCGACGGTCGATCTGGTTAACGCGAGCGGGACGGTGATTCGCTCGAACAACAACTGGAAAGACGATCCGCAACAACGCGCGGAGATCGAAGCAGCAGGGCTAGCCCCGAGTCATGATGAGGAAGCGGCCCTAGTGGAGACAGTCGCACCGGGAGCTTACACGGCGATCGTGCGTGGAAATAACCGCACCAACGGTGTCGGACTGGTGGAAGTTTACAATATTCCGTAGCCGCGCCGCCTGCCTTGATTGTCTCTGGCGCGATGGTCCCTGCCACGGCGGCCTTGACCTTGCCGCATTCCTTTTGAATCTGTCGGATGGCAACGGAGCGGCGAATTGTGGTGGTCGGTGCTGGCGGCCGGCTGGGCGCGGCGCTCGTGCGCGAGTACGCGGGCGATTTCGAAGTGGTGGGGTTCAATCACGCGCAGCTCGATCTCGGTGCGCCGGAGCGGTTGCGCTCGACGCTGGGGGCCTTGGATTTTGACGCTCTGATTAACACCGCGGCGCAGACGAATGTCGATCGCTGCGAAACCCACCAGGAGGAAGCTTTCGCGCTCAACGCGGAGGCGCCGCGCGTGCTCGCCGAGATCTGTCGCGCGAAGAAAGCGCGATTCATTCATATCAGTACCGATTATGTTTTCGATGGCGCAAAGCGGGAGCCTTACACCGAAGAAGATGAGGCGCGCCCGATCAGCGTTTACGGAGAATCGAAACGGGAAGGAGAGCGCCGCGCACTCGAGGCAAACGATCATGCGTTGATCGTGCGCGTTTCCTGGGTCTTTGGGCCCGATCGGCCGAGTTTCATCGATGCCATCCTGAAAAAGGCGCGTGAGGAGGAGGAGATCTCCGCGGTTACTGACAAATACGCCACGCCAACGTACACGCTGGACATTTGCGCATTACTGAAGCCGTTTCTCGCGGACCGTGGGGAAGGTGGTCTGCTCCATCTTGCCAACAGCGGCGAGTGCAGCTGGCAGGAATATGCGCAGTGGGCGTTGGACCGTTGCCATGTGGAAGGAATTCCGATGAAGGCGAAGACGGTCGCCGCCGCCTCCCTGGCCGACATGAAAAACTTCATCGCGAAGCGGCCAATCTACAGCGTTTTGTCCTGTGGGAAATATCAGCGTGCCACCGGACAAACTCCCCGGGCGTGGCGTGACGCGGTAGCGGATTACGTGCGCAACCACGTGAGGTGATGTAAAGATTCCATCGTGGAGACCACTCCCGTCATCGCCGCGGCCGGGCGCGCGCCTTCTTCGCTGAGCCCAGCGCTGGCAACGACCTCGCCGATGATCGCCGTGCGAAACTTGACGAAGAGAATCGGTCGCCAGGAAATTTTGCGCGGCATTGATTTGACGGTGGCGAAAGGCGAGACGCTCGTGATTATCGGCCGGAGCGGTGGCGGCAAGAGCGTGCTGCTCAAGCATCTCATCGGATTGCTCCAACCCGACGCAGGCGAGATCTGGATCGACGGTCAAAACATTATCGGACTGAATGAACGCAAGCTGGCCGCGATTCGCCGCAAAGTCGGGATCCTGTTTCAGGGCGGCGCGCTCTTCGACTCGATGACCGTCGAGGAGAACATTGCGTTTCCGCTGCGCGAGGCAGGGGAGCGCGATCCGAAAGTGATTCGCGAGAAGGTGAACGAAATGCTCGAGGTGATGGAGATGGAAGGGCAGCAAAAGAAGATGCCCGTGAATCTGAGCGGCGGCATGAAGAAGCGGGTCGGCCTGGCGCGCTCCATCATTCGCCGGCCTGCGTGCATTCTATATGACGAACCGACCTCCGGTCTCGATCCCGTTGTTTCGGACAGCATCAATCGATTGATCTGCCGTTTACAGGAGCGCTTTCATGTCACGAGCATTGTCGTGACGCACGATATGAAGAGCGCGTTTCACCTGGCCGACCACATCGGTTATTTGCATGAGGGCCGGATCTATTTTTACGGGACTCCGCAGGAACTTCAGGTCTCCGGCGATCCGCTCCTTCAGGATTTTCTTCTCGGACGCTCGGAGGTTTCGATCTGAGAAGAGCAGCGAATCTGCCTGACGTTTCCGCCAAACACGGTTAAAATCGGCTTGAGACAATGGCGACGCATCAAACTGAAAAGACGCTGGAACTAAAAGTAGGCGCGTTCGTCTTTCTCGGTCTGGCCGTGCTGGCGGCGCTGGTGGTTCAGTTCGGCCGGGTCGGCGAAGGCTTCAAAACCTACTATGGGCTGACGATCCGATTCCCGGATGCCAGCGGTCTGCTCAAAGGCTCCGATGTCTTGCTGGCGGGCGCGAAAATCGGCCGTGTCTCCGACGGACCGCGGCTGGCCCGATCCGGGCAGGGGGTGGAGGTGCCGCTGAGGATTTTCGATTATGTAAAAGTTCCCGCGGGCAGCAAATTTACGGTGGGCAGTTCGGGTCTGCTCGGTGATCGCTTCGTGGCGGTGACGATGCCGCCCGGTGAACCCACCGCGTTTATCGCAAAGAACGCCGTGATCGAGGGGACGCGTGAAACCGGTCTGGATGATCTCACGCGGGAGGGCGGATTTCTGGTGAGCGATTTGCGCAGTGCAGTCCAAAACGTCAACACCACCATCAGCCGCTTGAACGATCAGGCCCTTTCACCCGAGAACATGCAGAATCTGAAAGCGAGCGTCGAACATCTGAGTGCAGCGACCGCTGCCCTGGCCGAATCGTCGAAGAAAATCGATGGCGTGCTCGAGAAAGCGGACGGCACCATGGGTTCCGCAAAGAAAGCCGCGGATGACGTGCAGGCGGCGATTGTCGACGCGCGTAAAACCATTCAAGCCGCCACGCAGGTCATGCAGGAGGCGACGCATGGAAAGGGATTGCTCGCGACGTTGTTGACGAACCAGGAGCTGGCCAAAGATTTGCACGCGCTCGTCAGTAACCTGCGCGCGCACGGAATCCTCTTCTACCGGGACAGTGCCGCCAAGGACGATGCACGCGCCGCCGCGGAGCGGAAGCAAGACACTCCACGAAAGAGTGGGGGACGTTGATGACGCCGCTGCTGACAGTTAATCTGCTCCGGGCGCTTTTCCTGACATTCTGCGCCGCCATCGGTGGGATCGTCACGGTCGAGACACAGGGAAACGCGATTCCGGGGATTCTGATCGGCGCAGTTTTTGCCCTCCTCCTTGTGCTGGCGGATCGATTGCTCAAGGGCTTTTCGCTCCGCGCTTTTTCCTCCGCTACTTTTGGGCTGCTTCTCGGCCTGCTCTTTGCGAACCTGCTGATGGCCTCGCAAATCCTGCGTTATCAAAGCGAAATGACGCAATGGGCTTTGCGGTTGATCGTTTATTGCGCCTTCGCTTATCTCGGGATGATGCTGGCGATGCGCAGCAGCCGTGACGAATTCTCGCTCATCATTCCTTATGTCCGCTTCGCGCGCGAGGCGACGCAACACGAACCGCTGGTCGTCGATACCAATGTGATCATCGACGGCCGCATCGCGGATCTTTGCGCCACCGGATTCCTCAGCCGGTCGCTGATTGTGCCGCGATTTGTCCTCGGCGAATTGCAAACCCTGGCGGACTCGCGCGATCCCATCAAACGCGAGCGCGGCCGGCGCGGACTCGAGATATTGAATCAGCTTCAACGAGCGCGTGAGATCGAGCTGACGATCCACGACACGACGTCTGACGACGCCGAGCTCGCGATTGACGCACGGCTTGTGCGTACCGCGAAACTGCTCCAGGCGCGGCTTCTAACGAATGATACGGCGCTCTGCCAGGTGGCGCGGTTGCAGCAGGTTCAGGCGCTGAACCTAACCGATCTGACCCGTGCCTTGCGGCCCAACGCGGTGGCGGGGGACGAGCTGGAACTGAATCTCGTCAAAGAAGGCCGCGAGGCGCATCAAGCTGTCGGCTATCTCCCGGATGGGACCATGATCGTCGTGAATAACGCGCGTCCGCATCTGGGCAAAGTGGCGACGGTGGTTGTCTCCAGCGCGCTCCAAACCGGAGCCGGCCGGCTCATCTTTGCCGAGCTGAAAGAGAACGGAAAGAGCGCCTAATTGGGGAGGGCGAGGCTTCCGCCGAGCCGCGAACGCGTCTCTGCTGATCGATCTCCCCTACAATCCGACCGCTTCACGCACCCGGGCCATCACCTTGTCTGCGACTTCGTTCGCGCGTTGCGCGCCGCGTGAAAGGACGTTGTCGATGTACGATTTGTCCTGCAGGATTTCTTCACGCCGCTGGCGCATCGGCTCGAAGTAATCCCAGAGCTTCGCGAATAGCTGTTTCTTGAAATCGCCGTAGCCGGTGCCGCCGCGGTGAAATGCTTCCCGCATCGCTCCGGTTTCCTCTTTGGTTGCGAAGAGGGAGTAAAGCTGGAAGATCGTGGAGCTTTCCGGATCCTTCGGCGCTTCGACCGGGCTCGAGTCGGTCACGATGCTCATGACCTGCTTCCGCATTTCCTTTTCGTCGCCGAAGACATCGATCGTGTTTCCGTAGCTCTTGCTCATCTTTTGCCCATCGATCCCGGGAACCGTTTCGGTCGCGCTTTGAATCCGCGGTTCCGGCAACTTAAGAATTTCGCCGAACGTCTCATTCATCTTCACCGCGAGATCGCGCGTGATCTCGATGTGTTGTTTCTGATCTTTGCCCACGGGCACGATGTCGCTGTCATAGATCAGGATGTCGGCCGCCATCAGGACCGGATAGGTGAAAAGGCCCGCGGAAGCGCTCATGCCGCGCGCGATCTTGTCTTTGTAAGAATGGGCGCGCTCGAGCAATCCCATCGGAGCGATGGTGGACAAAATCCAGGCGAGCTCGGTGACCTGCGGCACGTCGGATTGGCGGAAGAGCGCCGCCCGTTCCGGGTCGAGACCGCAAGCGAGAAAATCGAGGGCCACGCGGCGGCCATTTTCTCGCAGCGTCGCTGGATCCTTCAAGCTGGTCAGCGCGTGATAATCGGCGATAAAATAAAATGCGTCCCCTTCAGCCTGGAGCGCGATTGCCGGCCGCATCATGCCGAAATAATTCCCGATGTGGACGGTGCCGCTGGGTTGGATGCCGGAAAGAATGCGCATTGGATTTCCTTACCTGTCATTTTGAGCGAAGTCGATGCCGTAACGCAGCCCGACAAAGTCGGCGAGGCCGGGCTTTCCATCTCATTTTGTCGCTCGTGATTTTATCGAAGCCCACGATAAAAAAAAGGCCGGGAATCGCGCCGTGGGCAAGGAGCAAGCGCGTCAGGCCCTCGATGACTTCTTGCTTTGATGAGGTCGGGTCCCTATCTTCGTTAGCGGCGTAGTCTCCCCCGATCGGATACACGGCTCCGTGGCCCTTCTGTGGCGAAAGGGGCGGATCGCGCTACTGCCGTGATCACCTTCAAAATGGATTTCAGGCCGAGCGGATTCGACCGGCCGGTAACGGAACATTGCAGAGATCGCATTGCATCAAGACTTTCCCGGGCAGGGATCGCCACTCTGACCGTAATTTTACAGCGAGGTTCCCGCCGCGAGCTTGTCCTGCATTTTGAAGGTGCAGAGGAAGACGTCGCGAAAGCGAAAGCAGCTTTTTCAACCGGAGAAGGCGTGAGCGGACTGTCCTTCTGAACGCGTCACCTGATTGACAAAGAAATGCGCGACTGTCGCTCTTATTCCTAATGGGCGAAATTGCCAGGCTGCTTTTCTGAGGGGGACCGAGCCGAAATCCAAATTTACTTTCCACTTTGCCAGGGCGGCGTGCGAGGACTCTGCCAGGGCCTCTTCCGCGGGTATTGGGTGATGCTCGAATGCGCGAAGGAAAGTCCGCCCTGTTTTCGTCACGCGATTGATGGATGTGAACGATCCTTCTTTGCCATCGCCAAAACTTGCCTCCACCAAGTGTGCTTCGGCCATCAGGCGCACTTCATGATCGGCTTGGGCGCCGCGCAGCTTTATAAAGCCGTGACGTTGCTGGTCCGCCGCAAACAAGAGTTGATAGGTATAAGGTAGGTTCATCCCTGCTTCCTCCGGTTCCCGTGTCGCAGGATTGCGCGCAGGATTTGGTCGGCGACGAGAGATTTGGATCGCCGGCCTATAGTCTCACTTACCGGGCAATCTCCTAAAATGGGGTATACGTATTTTGCTTCACTAATTCTACTTAGTGGACTAAATCCCCGTTGCCAGTTTCCCTATCCAACAGGGTTGTTTTGAAAGAGCTCCCGCTGCTATTTCCCGTGTGAACGCTCGCGATCTATTCGTCGGGGGAAGGCTCGGTCTTTGGTTGATCGGAGCCGATTTTTCCTCCGGCACGATCGAACGCGCTTTTCGGCTCGTTTCTCGGCTCCCTGGCCGGCTCGCTTCTTGGTTCGCTTGGACGTTTCAAAGTGCCCGCGCGCTCGAACGCCGACGCGTTTCCCGACTCATTGGAATGTTGCGTATCCGCGGCCGGCGTTGTCCTCGGTGCTCGGGTCGGCTGCGACGCGGGGTTTTGTGTCACCTTGGCCGTTCGAGCTGGCGCCGACGCGGGACTTGGTCTCGCCGCGGGCGTTTGGACCGACGGCGGTGGCGTAGTGGACGCCTGCTGTTTCGACGATAGTTTCGGCTGCCGCAAGAAAATGAAAATGACGCCAATGATCGCGGCGACGATCACGACCGCGCCGATCCCCACCAACGGCCAGGGGTTGAAAGACTTTGCCGCCACCGTCGCCGGCTCTCTTTTCGGCGCAGGCGATGCAGCGGGGAGGGGCGGCGGCACCACGGGTTTCACCGCGGACGGTGCCGGGGGTGGCTCGGCGGGCGCAACCTCGGGCCGCGCCGCGCGGGGCACGTCCTCGCTCACCACGTTCTTGCCCGTGACTTCAACAGACTGGTCGAGCAGTTCCTTAATCGCGAGCTCGAGACGCGCGATATGTTTTGAAAGCGGAGGAGTGAGCGCATCCAGCCAGTGCGGCGTGCTGAGAAAGTAGCGCAAGTCATCGGTCAGAGCGACATCCTCGATTCGAAACCGGACGATGGGCAGGCGGCTATCGGTGGCGAGCTGCACTTCGCGCAGCACCTGTTCGGAGTTATTCGAATGGCTCGAGAAAATCAGCAGCATCACTTTGCTTTGTTGAATAGCCCGCGTGATTTCTCCTGGGAAGGAACGGCCCGGGCGCACGTCACGTGGCGCGACCCAGCATCGGATCGCCGCCTTTTCGAGCGCGGCGCAAATGGCGTCGGCTACCTCCCGGTTCTGCGCCGAGTGGGAGAGGAAAACGTCATGCGCCATGGATTAAACGAATCATCCGGTTGTACTCGCGCCTCGCGGAACAGGCAACGGAATTCATGCGAGGTGGATGAATCTGGTTTCCCGCTGGTCGAGCTTTCGTTACAAATGGAAGCATCGGCGTGGCTCCAAGTTCTAACCGCGTTGCGCCGGTTCGCTAGACTTCAGTGTGTCACATGTCGAGGATTGACCGCCGGATTTGAAACTTTCCCTTTCACCTTATTGCCACGCCATTCGGTCTGCGCCCGCTGGACGCCGGTTCGGAGCCGTGCGGAAACTCTGGCGCGCTCTTGCGGGTCCGGGGCCGGGTGCGGCCGGCGAGTGCATCGACATCGGCGAATTTGGTTCGTTCGAGGACTTCGAGACCAAGTACAAAACGCTCGCCGCACTCTTGGGACATGTGGGGAAAATTCCTCCACCCGGCGAAATCGAGTTTCTCCAACAGATGGTGGCCCGGGAGAGCGCCCGGTATCCAGGAGGAATTAGTTCGCGCGATTACTTTTTCCTTACGGCCCTGGTCAGTATTCTCGCGCCTCGGCGTGTCCTCGAGATCGGAACTTTGACCGGCTTTTCCGCGGCGATCATTGCCGCGGCCATTCATCGCCAGCACGGGAGGACTGGCGGAATTTCGATCGAGACAATCGACTACTGCACTCAATGTCTCATCGACGAAACGCGGCCGGTCGGTTTCGAAATTCCCGAGTTGATTCCTGATCTCGCCTCCACGGTGCGAGTGCACACACGGCGCAAATCCGATTTCGTCCGGGACCTGGCGGCGGACGGTGAATTTGGCCTGGCCTTCATCGATGCCGATCACCGCCATCCCTGGCCCCTGCTCGACATGCTTCGGCTCGCGCCCTATCTCAAAAAGGGTGGATGGATCGTGCTGCACGACATTCAACTCGCCACCTACGGCAAACAGCGGAAGGAAGCCGGCCAGTCCTTGGAGGGGGAGACTCCCGCCGGAGCGGAATGGCTCTTCGCGCGGTGGCCGTTTCGGAAAATCAGGTCGGCCCACATCGGCGCCATCGAGCTTCCATTGCAGAAGACTGCGCTGATTCCTTTTGCCCTGAGCCTGATGGAAGAACCGTTCGAAATTACAGGCAAAGCGGCGAAGCGCGTCCGGCGCGCGCTCTACCAAAGTTTCAGCGAATTGAGTTGAACGGCATGCCGCGGAAATTCAGCTCCGCGGATCTTATTTCCAGGGTTCCGTGGATGCGGTCGGAATGGTGTAATCGGCGCCGAGGTAATTGATCGTGATCTTTTCCCCGTCGCGCTTGCTGACCCGCAGCCGTTTTCCCACCTCGAACTGTTTCACCTCTTTGCCTCGCGCATTTCGCAGGGTGACCTCGGTGGTCAGCCTGACGAACTCAGTAGGTGGGGGCGTCCAGCGATCCGCCACCGGCAATGACGCCTGATCCGACTGCGTCGTCGATGGTTGCATCGTGGATGCTAATGTCACGCGCTTTTCCGCGGAGGCAGGCTCCTGATCGCGCGTCTGGACGCGGTCCCGGGTCTTGCCGATCCAGACCAGCGCAAGAAACGTTAAAACCGCGGCGATACCCGCCACGAGGAAAGTGTTTCGCGAAACGTAGATTCGCTCGGCCATTGTGGAGAGACACCGTTTACCAAACGGACATCTCAGCGTCAATCATCGACGGTGGCTGGTTGCGGCTCAGTTCGACCGCTACTTCTTTTTCCGCTTCGGCTTCGAATCGTTGCTTGGTGTATCGCAGCAAGGCTTCTTCTCAATCTTCCCGCTCGCCTTGCAGAGATAAGTTCCATTTTTCAGCTTCACGCACATGGTCTCTTTGGGATCCGTCCCGAACGCGGTCGAGATCAACGTAAATAAGGCCGCAAGTGTTGTCAGGGATTTCATTCTTTCACGAAGCGCCGACGCATCCTCTCCGAGAGTTGGCAGTGCAGCGACTCCCGAGCGCCTTTCGGCAAGGGAATGATTGAGGAGATTTTGTCAACCCATCGGCTGGCGACAATATCTGCTTCCTGCCCGCTCAGTTCATCGAGTGCCCCCGTGCGATACCAGGAAACGCCCGAGAAAAAGTCTTTCAACGCAAGGTCGCGAGCATCGCCCGACAGCTCGGTTGGCGCCGGGTAACCTTGAAACGCGGAAGTGACGGCTTCCGACCGTTTGGCTGCGTCCGTGCCGTCCTTCCAGAAAACGGCCAAAGTGATACCGGCATGGTTAAGCCATGTTCCGGCCACGGATGAATCGCCGTCCAGCTTCTTCAGGATGGGCTTAGATTCGCTGCCGCATCCCAGCCCTTTTACCAATGGGCAGCGAAGCGGAACTGAGTGGAGACTGATATGCTCCGGCCCTGCCGCCACAGCCGCCTCGTTTTCAGATGGCCTGCGGTCTGCCAACGCGGCTAACTGCCCGTCAGCGGCACTATTGCAACACTGATATCCCGTTGCGACAATCACGCCCACAAATGCCAGGACGAGTCCCACCAAGACGAGACCGGATATGAGCAATTTCCTCCTCATGTGGCTATTCTATGACAAGGCAATTTCTTCGTCGAGACTCCAAACGTAATCGCTTACCCTGTCTCCATTGCTAGCGTAACGCGCAACGTCTGAATCACGGCGGCATAACGAAATCTGCTCGCTAATTTTGGCGTGACGAATTAAGAACATCGGAGCATGGCTTCGAGTTCGCAAAAGGTTTCGGTTGTCACCGGCGGCGCAGGCTTTCTCGGATCTCATTTAACCGATCGGCTTCTGGCGGAAGGTCATCGCGT
>JBEEHC010000114.1:0-13219 GCA_041167205.1 Verrucomicrobiota bacterium | reverse complement strand
TGATTGGAACTTGGGAATTGGGATTTGGCACTTCGGGAACAGCAAAATGAAAATCAAGGCCATTGGCTTCGTTGCCACTCCCGTCACGGACATCAAACGCGCGCGCGCGTTTTACGAGGAAGTTCTGGGCTTGAACGTGTCGGAAGAAATGATGGGTGGACAGTGGGTCGAATATTCGGTGGGCGCGGATACCCTTGCGATTGCGAATGTGGGAGATGCCTGGACGCCTTCGGATCAAGGAACAGGCGCTGCCTTCGAGGTGGAGAATTTCGATGAGGCAATTAAGCGATTGAAGGATCGAGGAGTCCGCTTCGCGGCCGAACCCTTCGAGACCCCGTGTTGCCACATGGCGGTGGTGCAGGACCCTGACGGCAACAAGTTGATGATCCACAAATTGAAACCGGAAAACGAAAAGGAGCCGTGTCCATGATCAAAGAAGTCGCATTCGTTGCCATCGCGGTTTCGGACGCCGAGCGGGCCCGGAAATTCTATCAGGAAACGCTCGAGCTAAAGCCGGGAACGACTGCGATGGGCGGCGCCTGGGTCGAGTATGATCTGGGAGCAACGACGATCGGCGTGGGCTGCCATCCCGCATGGAAACCTTCGCGCGATGGAACAACGGTCGCGTTTGAAGTGGACGACATCGACGCCACCATCGCGACACTGAAGGAGCGCGGTGTTGAGTTCGACATGGACAAGACGGAGACGCCGGTCTGCTGGATGGCGCAATTTAGAGATCCCGACGGCAACAAGTTGCTCGTGCACAAGAGGAAATAGCCGATGTCCGTCCTCGTAGACAAAAACACGCGTCTGGTGGTTCAGGGAATCACCGGCAAGACGGGCGGCTTCCACGCGCGCGAGTGCATGGCCTACGGGACGAATGTCGTCGCGGGCGTGACGCCTGGAAAGGGCGGGCAAATGTTCGACGGCAAGGTGCCGGTCTTCGATACAGTCTGGGAAGCGCGACAGGAGACCGGCTGTAATGTCTCGGTGATTTTTGTGCCGGCGGCGGGCGCGGCGGATGGGATTCTCGAGGCGGTCGACGCGGGTGTGGAGCTGGTCATTTGCATCACGGAAGGAATTCCGGTGATGGACATGATGCGGGTGAAAGCACAAATGGCCGGCAAGCCGGGCCGTCTCATTGGGCCGAATTGCCCGGGAATCATCACGCCGGGCGCCTGCAAGATTGGGATCATGCCGGGCTACATTCACAAGCCGGGAAGCGTCGGCGTTATCTCTCGGTCCGGCACGCTGACCTATGAAGCGGTGTGGCAACTGACGTCGCGCGGTCATGGCCAATCGACCTGCATCGGCATTGGCGGCGACCCGATTAACGGAATGTCGCACCTCGATGCCGTGAAACTTTTCAACGACGATCCGCAAACCGAATCGATGATTTTGATCGGTGAAATCGGGGGCACGGCGGAAGAAGAAGCAGCGGAGTGGATCAAAGCGAATTGTAAGAAGCCCGTGGCCGCATTCATTGCCGGAGCGACCGCGCCGCCCGGCCGGCGGATGGGTCATGCGGGCGCAATTGTGTCCGGTGGCAAGGGGACCGCCGCGGGAAAAATCGAGGCGCTCAAGAGCGCGGGCATTGCAGTCGCCGAAACACCAGCCACAATGGCTGAAACATTGATCGCAAGGATGAAAGGGCAGATATGACGGTGTCCCGTGGACTGGAGGGAGTCGTCGCGAACACCACGCGGCTGAGCGATGTCGTCGGTGACAAGGGCCAGCTCATTTACTGCGGCTACGACATCAATGAATTAGCCGGCCACGTCAGCTACGAGGAAGTCGTTTACCTTCTCTGGAATAATAAACTGCCCAACCGCGCCGAACTGGAGCGATGCCAGGAAACGTTGCGCACACAACGTGAGTTGCCGAAAGGCGTCCTGGAGTTCCTCACGAGCGCGCCGAAGGATGCGCCACCGATGGACGTGATCCGGACGGCAGTCTCAATGCTCGGCCTCTACGATCCCGATCTCGGCAAGGAAGAGACGCGGGAAGTGAATCTGCGCCGGGCCCGGAGCATCACGGCGAAGATAGGCGTGATTGCGGCATGCTTTCATCGAGCGCGGCAGGGGAAGCCGCTGCCACTGGTGCGGGGCGATCTCGGCGAGGCCGCGCATTTTCTTTATCTAATGAGCGGCGAAGTTCCGACGAAAGAAGCGGCCGACACACTCGACGTGGCTTTCGTGTTGCATGCGGATCACGGAATGAATGCTTCGACCTTCGCGGCGCGCGTGACGATCTCGACCTTGAGCGACATCTATTCCGCGATCACGTCGGCCATAGGAACGCTGAAGGGACCGCTCCACGGCGGCGCGAATGAAGGCGTCATCCAAATGCTGGAAGAGATCGGCTCGGAAGATCGAGTCGATGCTTACATCGAGCAGCAGCTCGCCGAAAAGAAAAAGATCATGGGCATCGGGCATCGCGTCTATAAGACGCTCGACCCGCGAGCGCCGCATTTACAAAAGATGGCGGTCAAGTTGAGCGAGAAATTAGGTGAGCCGAAGTGGATCAGGATGTCGGAGCGGATCGCGAAGTTGATGAAGGAAAAGAAGAACCTGAACGCCAACGTCGATTTCTATTCCGCGACGGTTTACTACTCGCTCGGGATCCCGACCGATTTGTTCACGCCCGTGTTTGCCATCGCCCGCACCGCCGGTTGGTGCGCACACGTTCTCGAGCAACTGGAAGATAATCGGCTCTACCGGCCGCTGAGCGAATACGTAGGCGAACCGGTGGGAAAAAAAGTCGTGCCGATCGACGAGCGGCCCTAGATGAAATTCGCGCGAGGCGCTCGACTTCTTCCGAGCCGTTCAATAGTTTTTGCGAAATGAAAGCGACCGCGTTGCTCTTCTTGTTTGCGTTGGCCTGCCCAACTTTGATCAGGGCGCAGACGACCGAAGTCGAGATCGCGGCGGACCCGGCGGTCTACGGGGAGTATCCGAAGAACTACCAGGAAGTCATTACGAAGTGGCTCGAGACAAAGCTGGCCGATCCCAAGAGCGCGCAAATCGAGTGGACAAGCGCGCCGAAACCCGCTGACCTCCCGGGACCGCATGGGAAGCATCTTTATGGCTATCTGGTGGAATTCAAGGTCAGTTCGCGCAACCGATTTGGCGCTTACACGGGTAAGCAGAAACACGGAGCCCTTATCCGCGATGGCAACGTGATCAAGGGGACCGGTTTCGGTTTCTAAAATGAGACTGTCTCGAACGGCACGAATCGGGGGCGAGGGTGGCCTCGCTTTGCTGGTGATCGTGTTGCTGCTTTTGGGTGGGATCGTCTGGTGGCTGTATTCATCGCGCCAGGATGCCGAAAAGAATGCGCGCATCTTCGCGGCAGAAGTCGCGACTCGAGTCGCCATAAATTTCGACGAAAAGTTTCTTCATGTTCACCTGAGCCCCGACGCGCAGAAAACATTCCTGAGGTCCTCGCGAGATCGATTATTGGACCGGTTGCGCGAGTTTGGCGTGCCGGCGCAGCCGATCGAGATCCAGGGAAACGTTATCTTTACCTCCTATTTTTTCGACCCCCACGGCACGTTTCACGCCCAGCTAAAGTATCCCACGACCACGGCCCAGCTTGAGCTGGATATCTCTCGTGGGATGACTGTGTGGCAGGTGGACTCGATCAATTTGCCATATATCCCGCCGCCAGCAGCGGCGGCGACGCCAGCCCCGGTGGCGTCCCCAACGCCAGCGCCCGCAGCGGCACCGGAGCAGAAACCCACGAAGCGCAGGCGGAATCGTTGAGGCCGACGTAACGGTCTCAAGCGAATCAGCTCAGCAGACGATCGAACGAAGCGACGCAGAGCTGGGACCATGTCTCCAGGCTGTCGCGCCGAGCCAGCAGCTCTTCCTTCTTGAGAAACGCCATGTTCGTGATCATCGCTTCGCGTTTTTGCACCTTCTCCTCCGCGAGACGAAAGACATGCACGATCCCCAGATGGACTCGCCCGACTTCGGTGGTGTCATCATTCAAGAGCGCAACAATCCGGTCTTCGAAGGCCGTCTCGATCTTGATTTCTTCATTCACTTCACGCTCGACGCCGGCGCGGTATGCGTCTTCATCCCAGGCAAAAAGCGACTCGTCGTGGTCGTTCATGTGGCCGCCGATGCCGATCGAACCCTTCGCCACCAGCCGTTGTTCGCCGGCCTTTTTGCCGCGGACGTAATGCAGCACAGTGTCGCCGTGCGCGATGATCGCGTAAGGAATGATCTGTTTGTGTGTGGGGTCGTTTTCCGCCTGGGCGCGCGGCAGAAAAAAATTGTTCCCGCGCGAAAGCAGTGCCCCAAGATATTTCTCCGGCTCAAAATTCAGGCCGTGAAAACTGCCGAGCTGATCGAAGAGACTTCGTCTGACGACCAGAACATTTTCGTCAGGCTGGCTCATCCGCAGGAGGCCGCCTAGTACGAGTAGGTCAGGCCGATCTGTGGCCCAAGCAAATTGAGGCTCGGGTTTGGATCGGTTTGTCCGCCGTTGGAAAGATGCTGGTAAACGGCGCCGGCGGTCGCCTTCCACTGATCGTTAATCTTGTAGGAAACGCCGAGGGCGGCGAGACAGTTAAAGGTGAAGTCCTGTCCCTGCGCGCCATTGATCCGGGCGTGGCTGTCAATCCATCCGAGCCCGACGCCGCCCGAGAGGTAGGGAGTGAATCGGCTCCCGGGGTGGAGGAAATTATAACGCAGGCCGACCGAGATGCCGTAGTAGAAATTCTCCGGACCGCGAAAGATCGGCTCCGCCATGGCCAGGATGTAGAATTGATTGTAGCCGCGCAGGAATCCCTCGCGATAGACCGGACCGAAACGCCATCTCGCTGTCACGAATTGAGCGCCGATTTCATAGCTGTTCGGATTGCCGATCACCCCGAGCATGTAGGCCGTCTCGGTCGCCATCTCGAAACTGGGCGCATCCGAATCATCGGGCGTAAAGTGGGTCGAGACGCGATCGCCAGCCCCTCGCGCGAGCGGCGCGCAGAAAGCGGCGAGCAAGAATGCGAAGACGATCCGTAGGATTTTCATTAGGCCGCGCTACGATATTGCGAGTCCGCTGAATTGCAATTCACCGTCTCGTCTGGCACGATGTGAGCATGAAACCCCACATCGCGGTGATAGTTTCGCTCTTTGCCTGTGCCGCGGCTTCGGCGCGCGCGGCAGACGAGTCGACCGAAAAAGGGCAGCAACTGGCGACCGATCTTTGGAAGGCCAGCGGCGGTGAAAATTGGGCGAAGGTGAAAGAGGTGGATTTCACCTTTGTGGTGGAACAGGATGGAAAACCGCTTTTCAGCGCGCAACATGTCTGGAACGTCGCGGCCAACACAGACGAGGTGAAGTGGAAAGACAAACAGGGCCAGGATCACCAGGCCACCGCCAATCTCAAGACCCCCGCATCTGATGGCGATGGGAAGACCGCTTATGCCCGTTGGGTCAACGATTCGTATTGGTTTTTGGCGCCGCTGAAAATCCGCGACAAAGGCGTGAAGGTGGAAGCGAGCGGACCAAAGGAAATAAACGGTGTCGCCTACGACACACTGCACCTCAGTTTCGATCAGGTAGGCATGACTCCGACCGATCAGTATGTTCTTTATCTCGATCCCAAGACCAAGCTGGTTCATGCGTGGGATTACATTCCTAAAACGGGTGATGGGATGCAGGCGACGTGGGAGAAGTATCAAACATTCGGCGGCTTGAATCTGGCAACCGAACACAATTTCAACGGCAAGGCGATTAGGCTGACCGACATCAAAGTCGTAACGGACAAGTAGCGGCGGTCTTGCTCTGGCCGCCGCTTCATGAGGGGGCTCCGGCAGCGGCCACGCTTCTCTCACGCGCTTCACAGAGGCGCGTCTACAGCGAAATCCTTCGACTTCGCTCAGGATGCCAGTGAGGGGAGGGGCGCTCGGCCGCTATCGGCGTCGCCAACGAAATTTCTCAGGTCTGCGGGCAAGCGGCTAGTCCACCCGTCGCCGTTTTCGATTTTCAGTTTCGCGGAGTGGAGCGCTTGACGCGGCAAGAGAAGCCGCTGCTCCAGTTCCGGCGTCCAACCCGTGTCAATAAATCGAAGGTAAAGTTTCTCGTCGGGTCCGTAAATCTTGTCGCCCACGATCGAATGCCCTAGCGACGCCAGATGCACCCGGATTTGATGCGTCCGTCCCGTCCGCGGAATCGCTCGAATGATGCTGAAGCGGTCGCTCGCCGCACCCCGACAGAATCGGCGCTCGACGGCAAATTCAGTCAGCGCGGGAGCGCCCGCGGGATGAATCGCCTGCTTGAGCCAGATCGACGATGGCGCATGAATCCCTTGTCTGGCGAGAGGCCTGTTCACCGTTGTGAAATCCCATTCCGGCCAGCCGTAGACGAGAGCGAGATATTCCTTGGCAATACGCTGCTCCTGCATCAGCAAACCGAAACGCCGGGCCGCGGCAGCGTTCTTCGCCACGAGCACGAGCCCGCTGGTTTCCCGGTCGAGCCGGTTGACGATCGAGACCTGTCCGCCGTTCGCGATCTCGAAGGCGAGCAGATGTTTCAGTTCGCTCCAAAGCGTCCGCACTCCAGTCGGTTTCGTGGGATGAACCAGCAGGAACGGTGGCTTCTCGACGACGATGAAATCATCGGCCTCCGCGACGATGGCGAAGTCGTGCGTCTCATTTGCGCGAGCTGTGCCCGTGGCGGATAAAGCTCCCTTGATCTCGCTGCGGAACATTTCTCGCCACTATAAGACCGGCGACCGGGCGGTGCACGCGCTGGACGGCGTCTCGCTGGAAATCGCGCGGAACGAATTTGTGGCGGTGAGCGGACCGAGCGGCTGCGGAAAGAGCACGCTCATTCATCTCCTCGCCGGACTCGAGTATCCGAGCGCGGGGGAGATTTTCGTCGATGGCCTTGCGTTACACAATGCGGATGACAATGCGCTCACGCAATACCGGCGCCAACGCGTGGGCCTCGTTTTTCAATTCTTTAATCTCTTGCCGACAATGAACGTGCTCGAAAACGTCAGCTTCCCGTTGCTCTTGCAAGGTGTGCCGCCGCGTGAAAGTGAAAAAAGGGCGGCGGAGCTGATCGATTTGGTTGGGCTGACTGATCGATCGCTTCACTTCACTCATCAACTCAGCGGTGGCGAGCAGCAACGCACGGCCATCGCGCGAGCGCTCGTCCACCGCCCGTCGCTGCTGATTGCGGATGAACCAACCGGCAATCTCGACTCACATTCTGCGTCGACCGTGATGCAACTGCTGGAGAAGATCGCCGCCGAGCGGTTAAGCACTCTGATCGTGGTCACCCACAGTGAGGACGTGGCACGGGCTGCCTCGCGGCGGGTGGAGATGCGCGATGGGAAAGTGGTGCGCGATTCCGGATTGCCTTCCTCCTCTTGATCTTGCTCTTGATCGTTGGCTTTGATCAGGAGCAGGTTCATGATCAAGAGCAGGAGCAGGTTCATGATCAAGAGCAGGAGTAACTTGGGCAGGACGCGAAACAGCGCGTCTATTACGTTTGCTTGACCTTGCCCGAAAAACCGCTTTACCTAAACGCCCAGCCTCGACCACGGAGTCACCTTGGAATTAAAAGACATCAAAGCCGTCATCGACCTCATGAAGAAGAACGACTTGTCCGTCTTCGAGATGGAGAAGGACGGCTTCAAGCTGAAGCTGCAAAAAGGCGCGGGCGACCAGACTGTTTTTGCGCCCCCGCCCGCCAACGGCCTTCCGGCTCCAACGTCGGTAGCTCCCGCTCCAGTGTCGCCTGCGGTCCCGGCTGTTCAGGCAATGGAACGCGGCGCATCCCTGAGAGAAATCGTGTCGCCGATGGTTGGGACGTTTTACCGGGCCGGCTCGCCCGAATCCCCGCCGTTTGTGGACGTAGGCAAAGAAGTCACCGAAGAAACCGTCGTTTGCATTATCGAGGCGATGAAAGTCATGAACGAAATTAAGGCGGAAACAAAAGGCGTAATCGCCGAAATCGTCGCCGAAAGCGGAAAACCCGTGCAGTTCGGCCAGGTCCTCTTCCGGGTAAGGTAACGCAAGCGTCCAGCTTGCGTAGTTTCAGTCTGCCAGCTGGAAGCTTGCGCTACTTTGATGTTTGAGAAAATTCTAATCGCGAATCGCGGCGAAATCGCGTTGCGCATCATCCGGGCTTGCAAGGAACTCGGAATCCGGACCCTCGCGGTTTATTCGGAGGCGGATGTGGATTCGCTCCACGTCCAGCTGGCGGATGAAGCAATTTGCATCGGCGCGCCGCCCAGCTCGGAGAGCTACCTCAAGATCGACCGCATCATGAGCGCCGCCGAAGTCGGCGACGTGGATGCGATTCATCCCGGCTATGGTTTTCTATCCGAGAACGCGCATTTCGCCGAAGTTTGCGAAAGCTGCAAAATCAAATTCATCGGTCCGTCCGCGAGCGCGATGCACGCGTTGGGTGACAAAAATTCCGCGCGCGCGTGTGCCCGCAAAGCCGGGGTCTCAATCACGCCGGGAAGCGACGGTATCGTCGAGACGGAACAGGACGCCTTAAAGCTCGCGCGCAAGATTGGTTTCCCCCTCATGATCAAAGCGGTCGCCGGAGGTGGCGGCCGCGGCATGCGGGCCGCGCACAACGAGGCCAGTCTCGTGCCCGCGTTTCATGCCGCACGCACGGAAGCGGAAAAGGCTTTTGGGAACGGCGATGTCTACATCGAGAAGTTGATCGTCAATCCGCACCACATCGAATTTCAGATCGTGGCTGACGCGCATGGCCGCACGGTTCATCTGGGCGAACGGGACTGCTCGATTCAGCGGCGCAACCAGAAGGTGATCGAGGAGTGCCCGTCACCGCTGATCTCGTCCGGATTGCGCAAAAAAATGGGCCATGCCGCGGTCAAGCTGGCCGAATCGGTGGATTATCAAAACGCCGGGACGGTGGAATTCCTGGTGGATAACGATGGCCATTATTACTTCATCGAAATGAACACCCGCATCCAGGTGGAGCACACAATCACCGAGGAAGTTTACGGTTGCGACCTGGTGAAGGAACAGATCCTGATCGCAGCGGGCGAACGGCTCTCGCCGCATGTGGCTAACGCCACCGCGCGGCTCCACGCAATCCAATGCCGGATCAATGCCGAGGACCCGGAGAAGAATTTTCAACCGTCGCCCGGCCGGATTGCCTTTTATTACGCTCCCGGTGGACGCGGTGTGAGAATCGATTCGCACGCCTATACGGGGTACGTCGTTCCGCCTTACTACGATTCCATGATCGCGAAGTTGATCACGGTTGGGGCCACCCGCGTTTCGGCGATCGCGCGCATGCGCCGGGCCTTGGACGAGTATTACATCACCGGGATCAAAACGACGGTCCCTTTCCATAGCGCGATCATGCGCAACGCGGAATTCCAAAACGGCACCTACGATACCGGTTTTGTCGATCGGGTCATGAATTCGGACAACTTCGAGATCAAACCGACGCCGACGCGGTTGCACGAATAGTCGCGCCTTGAGTCCTGCGGATCTAGATCGTTGCCGGCTCTACGCAATTCTCGACCTGAGCTATATCGAGGGCTCCGAGACGGAAGGGATCGCTGGACAAATGATTCAAGGCGGCGTTGATCTCATCCAGTTGCGGGCAAAGGGCCATCCATCCGCGGAGATCGTAAAGATTGCAGCGGAGATACACGACAGCCTATCGCGGCGCGGGGTTCCGCTCGTGATCAACGATCACCCCGAGATCGCGCGCCTTGTGCCAGCGGAAGGTGTCCATGTCGGGCAGGACGATCTGCCAATCGCGGCCGCGAGAGAGATCGCCGGGCCGAATTGCGTGGTGGGGAAATCGACTCACAGCGTCGACCAGGCTCTCCGGGCTTTTTACGAGGGCGCGGACTATATCGGCTTCGGCCCCATTTTTGCGACGCCCACGAAACCAGATTATGCGCCGCTCGGGCTCGATGAGATTCGAAAAGTTCACGAGGCCGTGCACATACCGATCTTTTGCATCGGCGGCATCAAGCTGGACAATTTGCCGGAAGTGATCGAAGCAGGTGCGCGCCGTGTCGTCATCGTATCGGGTTTGCTTCAGGCAAAGGACATCGTGACGTATGGCCGCGCTGCGAAAGAGTTATTAAATCGCAAATCAAACCTGCCTCCGACGACCGCAAATCCAAAATCCTAATGTCTGTCCTCATTGTTGGTTCCATCGCCCTCGATACCGTCAAGACTCCCGTGGAAGAACATGCCGACTTGTTAGGCGGATCGGCTTCCTACGCTGCCCTGGGTGCGAGCTTCTTTTCACCCGTGAAACTCGTCGGAATCGTCGGCGACGATTTCCCAGCATCGGAGTTCGATTTCTGGAGATCGCGCAAGATTGATGCGGAAGGAGTGCAGCGCGTTCCCGGCAAGAGTTTCCGTTGGTCTGGAGAATATGCCTGGGACATGAATACGCGCGAGACGCGTTCCGTGGCGCTCAACGTTTTCGAACATTTTCGCCCGGCGCTGCCGCGGTCCTATCGCGAAACCGGTTTTGTTTTGCTGGCCAACATCGCTCCCGCGCTGCAAGCCCACGTGCTCGATCAGATGAAGCGGCCGCGTTTTGTCGTAGCAGACACGATGGACCTTTGGATCGAAACCACGCGCGCCGATCTCGATGCGCTGCTGCCGCGCGTAGATCTGCTCATCCTCAATGACAGCGAGGCGAGAGAATTCACGAAAGAGACGAGCCTGATCAGAGCCGGCCGCAAGATTCTGAAAGCGGGGCCAAAGTACGTCGCGATCAAGAAAGGGGAGCACGGAGCTTTGCTCTTCAGCGAGGATGAATTCTTCAGCTGCGGCGCCTATCCGCTCGAGGATATCCACGATCCGACCGGGGCAGGGGACACCTTCGCCGGCGGGGTGGCCGGATATCTTGCGTCGAGAAAAACGGATCCGACCTTTGCCGATCTTCGCCGGGCGATCATTTACGGAAGCGTGCTGGCGAGTTTCAACGTCGAAGCATTCAGCCTCGAGCGCTTGCGCACTCTGACCATGGGCGAAATCGCCGAACGCTACCAGATGTTCAAGGCAATGAGCGCCTTCGAGGACTTGTCTGGTCAGGCGCAGAACGCCGCGAGCTGACGAATCCTTAGCAGAGACGGCCCGCCCATTTAGACCATCTCCTCGGGCGCCAGGTGGCAATGATGGTCCTGCGTTTCGAATTGCAGGGTAGCGTGCTGAATCTCGAACTTGCGATGCAGGTCCCGGGCGGCCTGTTCCAGCAGCGCACAGTCGCAGTCGTCCACGTCTCGCACCAAATGAGCGGTGAGAGCCGTTTCCGTGGTGCTCATCGGCCAGACGTGGAGGTCGTGCACCTCGGTCACATGCGGCAGGCTGGAGAGATATCGTCGCACTTCCGCCACCTCAATGCCGTGTGGCACGGCGTGGAGCGCGAGATTGATGGAATCGCGCAGCAAACCCCAGGTGCCCCAGGTAATAATAGCGGAAATCGCAAGACTTATGACCGGATCGATCCATTGCTTGCCGGTGGCAAGAATAAGAAAACCAGCGACGACAACACCGAGCGAAACACCGGCGTCGGCCGCCATGTGCATAAAGGCGGCCCGGATATTGAGGTCGCGTTTGCGGCCGGACATGAACATGAGAGCCGTGACCGTGTTGATAACGATCCCAATAGCAGAGACCCAGATGACCGTCTTTGCCTCAACTACCGTTGGATCGCCAAAGCGGCGAATAGCCTCCCAGGCGATCGCCCCGACCGTGATCAGTAAGAAAATCGCGTTGAAAAGGGCCGCTAGAATCGATGAGCTTCTTAGGCCGTAGGTCCGGCGGTCTGTCGGCGCGGTGCGGGCGAGGAAAGTAGCGCCCCAGGCCAGAAGCAACCCTAAGACGTCTCCCATGTTGTGACCAGCGTCCGCGACGAGGGCGAGCGAATGAGCGAAGACGCCGTAGACCACCTCGAGGACGACGAAGCCGAAGTTTAGCACAATTCCGATGGCGAAAGCAGACCCGAAACTGGCAGGTGCATGACTGTGCCCCGAGATGCTATGAACATCTCCGCAACAGTCGTCCGTTGGGTCTTGCCTCAGGTTGCTCATAGGTGATCAGTTACTAGGCGAATAGGATCGTTGGACACGGATAGTTTAACTACTTTTCCAGGACAATAATCAATACTCCCAGCGTGCAGAGTAAACCTCCTATGATGCCGCTTTCGTATTTCTCGAGGAAACGAAGGTTTAGTTTTTCCAGGTTACTTAGAGTGAGCCAGGTGAAGGTGACCATACCCAGCACCGTGGCAATCGAGAGAATGGCAGTAAGCAGAGCGAATCCCATCCACCCGTAGCGAACGCCCGAGACATAGACTGGCAGAAAACTTTCACACGGCGAAAAGGTGAGTAACGCCAGAAGGCTGGTGATAGCCACGCGATCGGAGATACGGCCTGGCTGCGGCGCAACAATCTCCACAGTCTCTTCCGGCACCGTCGGTTCGCCCCGCTTCTGGAAATGCGTCTCGTAGGCGTGAACATGATTCCCATGGGGAACGCTCAGAATCGCCGTGAACTCATGAGGCATTGGAATTGTCCCGGCGGAAACGAGATAACCATCCGCCTTGTGTAAGGAAAAATTCTGCCGCTCGTCGTCAGCGCGGACCGTCTCCAGAGTCATGCCCGTCGCCGGCAGGGTAGCTGTCGCCTGCTTCGGCGAGCTGACCGGGTAGAGACGAAACCGCGCACTATCGGCTTCCTTAACGATGGCAATCTCCACCAAACCGTTTCCGGTCTCGATCAGAGCTCCACCGTGCGGACCCGGCTGCAAAGCGGCGTGCTCATGCACATGAAGGTGGGGAGTAGTGCTGTGATGCGAATGTCCGCCGAAGAGGTGGCTATGGCCGCAACCTGATCCGCTGAGCTGGCGATAAACATAGAAGAGCCCGAAGAGCAGCAGCGCGCCGCCGGCGATCCACGGAAACCAGGCGCCGATCCTCTCGTGCAGCGCAATTCCAAACCAGGCGATAAGCAGGCCGAGAAATGCGGTGAAGAGCACGTGCCCGGTGCCGGCCAGCGCCGTGACGCAAATCGTTTTGTTCCGGTCCCAGCGCTGTGCCCTTGCCGTGATCACGAACGGGAGCCAGTGCGTGGGAATGGCCGCGTGGAAAAAAGCGATGCTGAATCCAGTGAGCGCGATAGTGGTGAAGACCGTTTCGTTCATGAGCCGCGAAATCCGGTAATCATTCGCACGATCTTGGAACATGGC
>JBEEHC010000113.1:0-14979 GCA_041167205.1 Verrucomicrobiota bacterium | reverse complement strand
TTACCGGCGAATATTGTGTTGGCGATCGTCGCGTTGCATTGGCGAACTAATTCAAAGCCACCGCCGAACTGGGATGTGTGGCAATTCTCGACAATGCATCGGTCCGCATTGAAGGTTACAAAATCGCCGGTCAGCGCGGCGCCGGTGCCATTGCCGAGGTTGTCACTTGTCGCGAGATCCGCAAAAACGACACGCGTCAGATTGACCGCCGCGCGATTGGTTTCCAGCGTCCCATTCTGACTAACACCCTGCCCGTACATCGAATGCAAATCGCCCGCGACGAAAATTCCGCCGCCTTGTCGCGCTGAGGCAACGCCCCCGCCCGGGCCTCGAAACAGGCAATCGGTCACCGTTAACTTTGCGGACGGGCGATTGATCGTTCCTCCGCCTGTACTGGCGTCAGGATTGTCGTCCGAAAGAACAAAAACAGCCCCACCGAAGCCGTCCGGGCCGCTCGTGCCGGTAGCTTGGTTGTTTTGAAAGACACAGTCTTGAAACTGGTTGTCCGTGCGATAGCCGGCAATCGCCCCTCCCTGTTTCGCGGAGTTGTTGGTGAACCGGCAGTGATAGAATCGTCCCCTGGTTTGGTCCTCGAGCTGAATGGCGCCCCCGGCGGTTGGTGCCGTGAGGGTGCCGTTGGGGTCGCGGAGCACCGCATTGCCCGTGAAGAGACAATTGCTTACGGTCAGGTCCATGACTGGGGTCGAGACTGGATTCTGCCACGGGCCATAAACGTAAATCGCGCCCCCAACATATCCGGCCTGGTTGTTCTCAAATCGCGAATTATCAAGGCGAATAGTGGACGAATTCCCATTTATCGCGCCGCCCGCGGAAAACTCCGAGTGACCAGGCACATTTACGCGGTTCCCGACAAATTGAGAATCGCGGACGTAAACTCGTGACTTGTCGGCACTGAACCCACCGCCGAAATGTTTCGAAGTGTTGTTAGTCCAGACGCACGATTGGAACGAAACCGTGGAGGAAGCGATCCAGAGGGCGCCACCTCCCGTGGTGGGCGCGTTAGCGGCATTGTTTTGGAAAGTGCAGGAAACAAAAGTCGCCTGGACGTGATCGATACTCATCGCGCCGCCGTGAAACTGTCTGGTCGAAACGCCATTGGCAAAAGTCAGGCCTTGGAATGTCACGGGTCGAGGCGTGGTAAACGTTAGAATTTCGGTCGAGCCACCGCCATTCAGAACAGGTGTCGCGCCACTGGCGGCCCGGACCGTGAAGCCCCTCGTTCCGCCAGCGAGATCAGGAAAGATCTCCCACCCGCCAGCCGGGGCATTGTAGTTTCCCGTGGCGAGCTCGATGATCCCACCCTCGGGAACAGAGTCGAGCGCGCTTTGAAGCGACCCTTGGCCTGGGCTGATGTGGATGATCGTCTGCGCCGACAGCGCACCGGCGGCCAAAATGACGCCAATGCTTAAGGCAAGGCAGAACCATTTACGAAGGATTGCGGGCAATGAGATTGAAGTGGCCATTGATTTGTGGACGGGCCGCATGCGGAGATTTTACACACAAACCGTCAACTATTAAATAGCTAGTTTTACGCCATTGAATATGGAAATTATAGAAGCCATGTCTGTTTTGACGGCTAAGTCGGTCACCGATTGGCACGGATGTCCCGGGCTTCGCGCCGAAGGTCAAATGACGGCTTCCATCACGTCGCTCGGGGGTAGTGTGAGCCGGTCGCAACCTTCAATCACTTTCTGCAGGACGCCTCTACTTTAACCAGGCTCGAGGGAAACGAAGCAGGAGTAGCGCAAGCCAGAATATGGCGCCGCTAAAGCAGAGGAATTTACCGCGCCGGGCAACCAGATGCGCATAATGGGAAAATCGAGCCAGCTCCCTAGGCTCGCGAAAGCCAAACCACGATGCTCGTTATGCTGCGCGAAGAGATCAACCCAGGTCAGCGTGCCCGCCCGCATGTGCCTTCGCATAGAGTGGCGCGAACCACCATTCGTCGCCGGACGGCACATCCACCGAGTAGCGCGGGATCAGGCTGAGAATGAATAGCGCTGGCGCGATCGCACCCAATGCCAGGGCAATGTGCGAGAGGCGCTTAAGAGAATCCCGGCTCATCGGCACGGCGACTATAGCCCAATTGATTTATCTCCACAGAAAAAAGCCGGACAGAAAATGAGCTGGCCGGTCACGGCAGAGGCAAAGGGGCGGGGCGATCAACCCGTTTGTAATCTCCCTTACTGAAGTACTTTTCCAGCCAGACGTAGAGGCAAATGAAAAGATATCGGCTCCCCATCTCTTTGATTTTCAGCTTTGCGGTTCCGGTGCGCCGGTTGCGCCAGGTAATGGGGAGCGTGGTCCAACTATAGCCGCGGACGATCGCCTTGAGCGGTATCTCCACTGTGATATTGAAATGGGGGGCGATGAGAGGGCGGCAGCCGTCGATCACTTCCTTGCGATAGGCTTTAAAGGCATTGGTGGTGTCGTTGAGTTTGATGCGGAAAAGGGCTTTGAGGAAAAGATTGGCCAGGCGATTCAGGAACAATTTGATCTTTGGATAATCGATCACGCCGCCGCCTTTGACGAACCGGCTGCCAAAGACGCAGTCGTAGCCCTCGTTCAACCGATTCCAGTAGCGCACGACATCGCGGCAATCGTCGGATTCATCCGCCATCATGATGACAACGGCGTCGCCCTTCATCCGGTCAAGGCCACAGGTTACGGCCCGTCCGAATCCGTTCGGCCCAGGGTTCTGAGTCGGGGAAAGAGGGCCAATCCTCGTGCGCAAATCCTGGAGGATTTCCCAAGTCCGATCGGTGCTCCCGTCGTCGACCACGACGATCTCGTGCGGGATGCTATTAAGACGCAGCTCGATGTGAAGGTGCTCCACCGTGGAAGCGATGCATCCTTCCTCGTCGCGAGCTGGGATAACAACCGAAAGAAGTTTCAGCCCGGTCTCGCTCAGGCCTTCGCCACTCATAGCGCGGCCGAAAGCTCCAGCCAGTCCGGATGCGCTTCCGCATGTTCCGCGATTTCGTTCAAGATGGTTTCCAGCGAGATGGCGGGTCGCCAACCCCAGGTTTCTCCGGCCAAACGCGAATCGATCACCAGCCAGGGAACATCGAACGGACGCGGTTCGGGATCGCTTGCGACTTGATGGAGTCCGAAACGTTCCGCGCACCATTTACTCAATTGCGCGAGCGACATGCTGTTTTCCGTTCCTCCGCCGAAATTCATGATGCGTGGCTTTCCCGTTTCTACGGCGGACAACTGTTTTTGTAACGCTGGAAGCAGATCGCGCGGATGAAAACAATCCCGGGTTTGATGCCCAGCCCCGTCGAATCCGATGTACTTGAGCGGCGCACGTCGCAGATAGGCGTTTATCCAAAAGGAAAAAATCCCTTGATCGGCGCGACCAAATTGGCCCGCGCCGGCGAGCACGCCGCACCGATTGATCCAGACTGGGAATTCAAACGTTTCGCCGTATTCCAGCGCCAGGCATTCCGAGGCCAGCTTCGAGCTTCCGTAAAGGGAGAGGGGTGGCGTCGTTGAAAAATTTTCGGCGATGCCGCGGGAGCTTACCCCTTTGGGAAGCACGCTGCTGTGATCGGGTTCAAATCTGTCGTCCTCGGCCACGACCGGGATCTCCGCCATCGCCTTGACTGAATAGACGCGGCTGGTGCTCAACAGAATGAACCCCCCGCGGTGCCGCTTTGCCAGCTCCAGCAGGTTAACGGTTCCGTAGAGATTATGCTCAATCAGCTGCCGGCTGCTGGTCGTCCCATCGACGCCGGCGAGCACGCTCGGGTTGGCCGCGGCATCGATGATCCAATCGACTGCCGCAATTGATTCCAAATCGCTTGCTGATCGGAGATCGGCGTGGATGAGTTTCACTCCCCGTTTCCGGAGCGGCTCGATGTTTAGGTGGCTGCCGGCGCGGCTAAGATTATCGAGCCCGATGAGCTCGAGCGAGGAATCGTGGTCGAGCAGGCCGTGGGCGACATTGCTGCCGACGAAACCACAGATTCCGGAGAGTAGAATTCTCATTGCGGCGTTTCCATTCTCACTTGCTGCCAGGCTTGATCGCAGGAATTTGCGCAAGATCGGCCGGCAAGGCATCTGCCTCAAAGGTCTCGACGTTCATTTCGATCAGGCTGACAAACGGACAGCCAAAGTCAGGCCGTTTCCCGCCGCTTCGGTCGACGATCACACCGATAGCGACGACCTTTCCGCCGTGCGCTCGGACAATCTCGATCGTCTCCTGCACTCGTCCGCCGCGCGTGACCACGTCTTCGGCCACGATGAACCGTTCGTTAGGCCCAACCTTGAATCCCCGTCGCAACGCCAGCCCGCTCGCCTCTTTCTCCGCGAAGATATGTCGTTTCCCCAGCGCGCGACCCAATTCCTGGCCAACAATGATTCCGCCCAGGGCGGGCGAAATCACCGCGTCGCAATCGATCTCTCCTAATTTATTCGCGAGGCGGGCGCAAACATCAGCCGCAATTCTGGTGTGCTGGAGGAGCAAGGCGCACTGAAAAAACTGCCGGCTGTGCAAGCCCGAGCGCAAGACGAAATGTCCATCGAGGAGCGCGCCCGTCTGGCGGAAAAGCGCAAGCAGATCGTCGCTCATGCGGGTTTGATGGTCCTAACCGGAAGTATCGCTGACGGTTTTGCCACTGCGTGCGTCGCCTTCGTCCGCGACGGCAATGGCCTCAATCTCGACGCGAGCGTTCTTGGGCAGCGTTGACACCCCAACGGTCGACCGCGCCGGCGGCTGGTCCGTAAAGTAGGTCGCGTAAACCTCGTTCATTTTTTGGAAGTCGCCGAAGTCCGCCAGGAAGACCGTGGTCTTGACCACGTGCGCCAGGGTTAGCTGCTCGGACCTCAGGATCGCTGCGATATTGTCGAGCACTCTCCGGGTCTGCTCGGCGATATCTTCCGAGACGATCTGGCCGCTTTGGGGATCGAGCGGGACCTGCCCGGCGCAAAATATCATCGAACCGACGCGAACCGCTTGCGAATACGGCCCAATCGCCGCCGGAGCCTCGGTGGTGGAAATAATCTTCTTCATCCGGCGAGCTTAGCGGGAAAAATCTCGCACACAATCTTCAGAGTCAGCGTCACTGCTGTCATCCCGAGCCGCGTCAGACGGCCGAGGGACCTCCCAGTCGCAGTGCACATACTCAAGAAGACGATTACGCCCCTTCTGATGGGTGCGCCCAATGTGTCGCGGAAGCGATTGACCAATTGTGAGGTGCCTCGCCGTCTGCGCGGCTCGGGATGACAAGCTGGACGCCCGCCGGCCGCCGATCGATTCAAGTTTCGTTTGCGAATTCCCTCTGAAAAACGATTGTTTCCATTCAACTTAAACTCGGAAAACTCAGATGGTTGGCTGGATTCTAAAGAAAATACTCGGATCGAAAAATCAGCGCGAGATCAAGCGCCTGATGCCGACTGTCCGTCGCATTAATGAGCTCGACGAGCAGTTCAAAGCGCTTTCCGACGATGAGCTTCGCGCGAAGACAGCCGCCTGGAAAGCGGAGCTGGCCGCGATCCCGGAGCTGCAGGATCAATGGGCGAAGCTCGACGAGATTTTGCCGGAAGCATTCGCGGTCGTGAAGAACGCGGCGCGCCGCCTGACGGAACGCCAGCACACTTTCACGGTCTGCGATCAACCGATGACCTGGAACATGGTGCATTTCGACGTGCAGCTCGTAGGCGGCATGGTTTTGCATCGAGGCCGCATCTCGGAAATGGCGACCGGTGAAGGCAAGACGCTCGTCGCCACGCTGCCACTTTACCTGAACGCGCTCACCGGCAAAGGGGCGCATCTGGTGACGGTGAACGATTACCTCGCGCGCCGCGACGCCGAGTGGATGGGCGAGCTCTATCGCTTTCTTGGACTCACCTGCGGTTGCATTCAGCACGATGAACCACCGGATATCCGGCGCGAGCACTACGCGAAGGACATCACCTACGGCACGAACAGCGAGTTCGGGTTCGATTATTTGCGCGACAACGGCATGGCCACCACGCGCGAACAGCAGGTCCAGCGCGGTTACAATTACGCCATCGTCGATGAAGTCGATTCCATTCTGATCGACGAAGCCCGCACGCCGCTCATCATCAGCGGGCCCTCGACGGTTTCGACCCATCAATACGACAAGTGGAAGCCGCTCGTGGACCAGCTCGTGCGCAAGCAAACGATGTTGTGCAACCGGCTGGCGAGCGAGGCCAAGGATCTCTTCGAGAAAGGGGAAAACGAAGAAGCGGGCCTCGTTCTCTTCAAAGTGAAGCTCGGCCAGCCGCGGAACAAGCCGCTGCTCCGCATGATGGAGGACCCGGAAAAACGCAAGGCGTTGGAAAGGGCCGAGCTCTCGTTTTTCCAGGACACGCGCAAGGAGGAGCTCTTCGCGTTGAAGGAGGAGCTCTTTTTCACCATCGATGAGAAATCGAATGAGTCCGACCTTTCCGAGCAGGGACGCGCCTTCCTGAACCCCGATGAGCCGGATTCATTCGTGCTTCCGGATTTGATCAGCGAATTTACCGAGATCGATCTGGATCCGGCGCTTTCCGACGAGGAGAAAGAGAAAGCGAAAGTCGAGCGTCAGCAGCATTGCGACGCGCAGGCCGAGCGCATTCACAACATCTCGCAACTATTGCGCGCCTACTGCCTTTTCGAGAAAGACGTCGCTTACGTCATCGAGGAAAACAAGGTGGTCATCGTCGATGAATATACCGGCCGCAAGATGCCGGGCCGGCGTTGGAGCGACGGGTTGCACCAGGCGGTGGAAGCGAAGGAAGGCGTGCAGATCGATCGGGAAACGCAGACCCTCGCCACGATCACGATCCAGAATTATTTCCGGCTCTACCACAAACTCGCGGGGATGACCGGCACCGCCGACACCGAAGCGGCCGAATTTCACGACATTTACAAGCTGGACGTAAACGTCATTCCGACCAATCGGCCGGTCGCGCGCAAAGACGCGAACGATCGCATCTACAAGACGCGGCGCGAAAAATACAACGCCGTCATCAACGAGATCAAGGAATGCCATGCACGCGCCCAGCCGGTCCTGGTCGGCACCGTGAGTGTGGAGTCGTCCGAGTTGCTCAGCCGGATGCTGAAGCGGGAAAAAATCCCGCACAACGTGCTCAACGCCAAATACCACATGCAGGAGGCGGAGATCGTGCAACGCGCCGGTCAGCCGGGGACGGTGACAATTTCGACGAACATGGCCGGGCGAGGCACCGACATTAAACTGGGCGAAGGTGTCGCGAACCGGGGCGGACTTTTCGTTATCGGCACCGAGCGGCACGAGTCGCGGCGCATCGACCGGCAGCTACGCGGACGTTGCGCGCGCCAGGGCGATCCGGGTGGTTCGCGTTTCTACGTCAGCTTCGAGGACGATCTCATGCGCAACTTCGGCGCGGCCGATCGCATGACGAAAATCATGGAGCGTTTCGGCCTCGAAGAGGGCCAGGAACTCGAGCATCCGTGGTTGAACAAATCCGTCGAGACCGCGCAGAAACGAGTGGAGCAGCGCAATTATCTGGCCCGGAAACGAACGCTCGATTTCGACGACGTGATGAACAACCAGCGTGAGGTCGTCTACACCTATCGCAACGACACGATCGATTCGGAGGAGCCGCGCAAGCTCGTTTACGAAGTCATCGAGGAAGCCGTTCCCGGAAAGGTGCGCGAGTTTCTGGGGACGGGCGCGGCGGGTGAGGAGACCAATTACGCCGCGCTCCTGAATTGGGTGAATGTCACTTTTCCTCTTGGCCTAACGAGAGAAAGGGCGCAGTTCGAGACGCGCAGTGTCGAGGAGAACGCCCAATTTCTCATCGAAAAAATCAAGGACGCTTACGAGCGCAAGTCGAGCCACGAAGAACCGACGGCGGTCAAGAGTCTCGAGCGCTACATCATACTCAACGCGATCGATCGCCTCTGGCAGGAGCATTTGTACGCAATGGATGCGTTGCGTGAGGGCGTCTACCTCCGGGGTTACGCGCAGAAGGATCCGCTGATCGAATACAAGACCGAGGCTTACGACATGTTCGTCGAGCTGATGGCGAACATTAAGAACGAAGTCCTGCACAATCTTTTCCGGAGCACCTCGAATTTGCAGGCGTTCGAAAACTTTCTCTCCACTCTGCCGCAATTTCTCCTGCGCGAACATGCGCCAACTTCACCAACGGCGACCGGTCCGTTTCCGGGACGCCGGGGAGAGCGGCTGGGGGCGGGGGATGGTGTTTCGGAGAACGGGGATGGTTCCGAGTTAACGCTCGATCTTGCGCCGGTGCGCCGGGAGGTGCCGAAGGTGGGTCGCAACGAACCGTGCCCGTGCGGGAGCGGCAAGAAATTCAAGAACTGCTGCGGCCGAACGGCATAGGCGGCGCATCCACATCTCGCCGGCGAAGATCGAATCGTGATTAAGCGTGCAATTCGAATCATGCGCGCCTTGAATTCGTCAGATTCGCGATCGACATGACCCCCCACGAAGTTCTCGAGAAATATTTCGGCTTCCGAGAGTTTCTCGATGCGCAGGAGGAAGTGATCACCGCCATCACGGGCGGCGCCGACGCGCTCGTCGTCATGCCAACGGGTGGGGGTAAGTCGCTTTGTTATCAACTGCCCGCGCTTCTCCTGGAGGGAACCACTGTCGTCGTCTCGCCTTTAATTGCCCTAATGAAGGACCAGGTCGACGCACTTCAGCGCCGAGGCATTTCCGCGACGTTGATCAACAGCACGCTCAGCCCGGCTGAGCAGCGCGAGCGCATTCAGGCGTTGGCGCGGGGCGAGTTCAAACTTGTTTACATCGCGCCGGAACGCTTCCGCAGCCGGTCGTTTCTCGAAGCCCTTGGGCAAGCCACGATCGCACTCTTCGCGGTGGACGAAGCACATTGCCTCTCGATGTGGGGCCACGATTTCCGGCCCGATTATTTCCGGCTCGATCAAGTGCTCGAAACGCTGGGCCGTCCCCAGGTGGCCGCGTTCACGGCGACAGCCACCCCGGAAGTGCGCCGCGATATCCTGACGCATCTGGGGTTGCGCGAGCCGCGCGAGTTCGTGGCGGGTTTCGCGCGGTCCAACTTGAAATTGCTCATCTCGCAGGTCGCGAACGAAGCGCAGAAATACGAACGGCTGCACGCGTTGATCCGCGAGAACAAGACCGGCATCGTCTATTGCTCGACCCGAAAGCGAGTGGAAGCTGTCGCCGAAACGCTGAAGATGGCGAAGATCTCAAGCATCCTTTACCACGGCGGGATGAGCGACGAAGAGCGCGAACAGGCACAGAACGAGTTCATGCAAGGTCAGCGCGACATCGTGGTGGCGACGAACGCATTCGGGATGGGTATCGATCGGTCGGACATCCGTTTCGTCGTGCATTTCGATGTGCCGGGCAGCGTGGAGGCGTATTATCAGGAAGCGGGTCGCGCCGGACGGGACGGTGAAGCCGCGACCTGCGACCTGTTTTTCAATCACGCCGATACTCGCGTGCAGGAATTTTTTATCGAAGGGAGCAATCCGCCTCTCGAGGTCATCGTGCAGATTTACGAAATGCTGCGGCGCGAGGCGGACGACAAACACGAGCTGCAAATCTCGATCAAGGATATGGCCACGCGCCTCAGTTTCGAAGGAAACGACATGATGCTGAGCTCGTCCCTCCATGTCCTCGATCGCGAAGGCTATATCGATCGCTTCGATATTCCGGGCCGCCGGGTACGAGGAACGCGCTTGCTCCAACCGGAGGTGCGCGGCTCTCAACTGAAACTCGACGCGGCCAGGTTGCGGGAAAAGGAGCGCCGCGATCGCGCGAAGTTGAAGCTGATGATCGATCTCGCGTACGCGCGGACCTGCCGGCAACAGGCGATCCTGCGTTACTTCGGCGAGGCCGACCCGGCGCGGTGCGGGAATTGCGATATCTGCCTGGAAACTGCGGGGCCTTCACGCGCGCCCGACGCCGGCGAGGCGCTCATCGTTCGAAAGGCGTTAAGTGGCGTCGCGAGAATGTCAATGCGCGGAGGGCAGGATTGGGAGGCGCGATTTGGACGGGGAAGAATCGTGCAAACGCTGGTAGGCAGCCGGTCGCGCGAAATCATCCAGGCTCGGCTCGATCAGCTTTCCACCTACGGCTTGTTGAAGAGCGAAGGGGTGGCGTATTTGAATCAACTGATGCGCGAGCTGCAGGATACCGGCATGCTGGTCTCGAGCGGCGGACAATATCCGATGGTGACGCTGACGAAACGCGGCGAGGAGGTGATGAAAGGCCGCACGGATTACGAACTGCATTGGCCACAGCGCGCTGGCGCCGGCTCCTCGGAAAAGCTCTCGCAGCGCAAAGCAAGAGCGGGAACGAGCGCGTTGGACGAGTTGGTTCCAGTCGACACCGCCGTTTACGAACGGCTGAAGAAAGTGAGGCTCGATCTCGCGCGTGAAAACGGAAATGTTCCGGCCTACATAATTTTTCCGGATGAAACGCTGCGAGCGTTTGCGCGGCTCAAGCCGAAATCGGTGGAGGCCGGCCGGAAAATTCGAGGTGTGGGCGAGATCAAAGCGCAGCGCTACTTGCCCGCATTCATCGAAGCCATCGCGTCGACGGACAGCTGATCCGCTGGGTGGATTCTGTGCCTCGCTGCGAAAAGCGGACGTTAAGAAAGGTTGAGGGTTGCGAGCGGAGCGGTACAATCGCTCTCTCGCAGCAAATGCACACGACAGCGACGACGCCTGGCTTTCGCAAAACCGCCGACACGTTCACGTCCGGCGCCAGGACTCTTCCGCAGCGTTATTTCATTTCACCGGAGATTTTTGCCAGGGAACAAGCCGTCATTTTTTCCGCGCAATGGGTGCTGGTCGGGCACCAGAGGCAGATTGCCAAAGCGGGGGACTACTTCGTGCAGGAAGTGGCCGGCGAAAGTCTGATTATGGTGCGCGATCAAAAAGCGGAAGTGCGCGGATTCTACAACGTCTGCCGCCACCGCGGGACGCGCTTGTGCGAGGAAAAGGATGGGCACTGCTCGACGATTCAATGCCCATATCACGCCTGGACTTATGGCCTCGACGGAAGACTGATCGGCGTGCCGCACATGGACAAGGTGCCGGGTTTTGATAAGGCCGAGTATTCGTTGCACGCCGTTACCCTGACGTTATGGGAAGGGTTCATCTTCGTTAATCTGGCGGACGTGCCTGCGCCGCCAGAGGAAGTGTTCGCGCCCCTGGCCGCAAAATTCACTCACTGGAATCTGCCAAAGCTGCGTTCGGCCAGACGCGTTGAATATGACGTCCGGGCCAATTGGAAATTGATCTTCGAAAATTATTCGGAGTGCTATCACTGTCCGGGCGTGCATCCGGCACTCCAACGACTAACACCTTACGACCTGTCGGAAAACGACCTTTGCGAAGGGCCTTTCCTCGGTGGGTTCATGCCGATCACCAAAGGCCACAGTCTCACGATGACTGGCAATGCCTGTGCGCTGCCGGTGGGCGATATCAAGGGCGAGGATCACGACCGGGTCTTCTATTATTCCATTTTCCCGAACATGCTCCTGAGCATGCATCCTGATTATGTCATGGTGCATCAACTCTGGCCGCAATCGCCGGAGCGGACTCTCATCTTGTGTGATTGGTTTTTCCATCCAGAGGCCTTCGATCGGTCCGACTTTCATCCGGACGATGCGATCGCCTTTTGGGATATGACCAACAAGCAGGACTGGCACGTGTGCGAGCTGAGCCAGCAGGGCATTGCCTCGCGCGCGTATACGCCGGGCCCTTATTCGCCGCGGGAAAGCATCCCTGCCGCCTGGGACCGCGAATACCTGCGGCACGTGGGCTGATTGTCTCTAGACCAGACCTAGAAATTCCTGGGCGCTTCCGGAGAGCAGTTGCGCTTTCTCTTTGGAAGACAAGTCCTTCATTGATTCGATAAGTTTCCCTGGATGCGCTTCGCCCAAGGGGAAGGGGTAATCCGAGCCGAGCGCAACGCGTTGGGCGCCGAAGAGTTTGAGGAGCAATTCCAGGGCGTCAGGATCGTGCACGAGCGAATCCACGTAGAACCGTGCGGGCCTGTCGCCATCAGCGAGGTAACTTCTTGGATTCGCCTGGGTATCGGTGGCGCACAAATCGGGCCGCACGTGAAACGCGTGTTCGATGCGACCGATGGTGATGGGGAACGCGCCACCGCCATGAGCGAAAGCGACGCGCAGTTTCGGGAAGCGATCGAAGACGCCGCCGAAAATCATTGAGCAAATCGCCAGTGACGTTTCAGCGGGCATGCCAACGAGCCACGGCAGCCAGTATTTGGGCATGCGCTCTTTCCCGAGCATGTCCCACGGATGAACGAAGATGGCGGCACCGAGCTGTTCCGCCGCGCTCCAGACGGGCTGAAGTGACGCGTTGTCGAGATTCAAGATGTCGATTCGTCCGAAATGCGGGTTCGCGTCCACATGCGTCCCGATCTGTGCGCCACGCAGACCCAGCTCTTTGACGCAACGTTCCAGCTCCTGCGCGGCGAGATCGGGATCTTGCAGCGGGACTGTGGCGAGGCCCGCGAACCTTGCCGGATGATCGCGCACTACCTCGGCAATGTGATCGTTCAATCGCCGAGAAAGATCCAGCGCGTCCGCCGGTTTGGCCCAATAGCTGAACATCACAGGCACGGTCGAAAGGACCTGCACCGAGACAGCGGCGTCGTCCATCTCTTCGATGCGCCGCCTGGGATCCCAAACGTTGTCAGTGATCTCGCGAAAGACGCGGTCGCCGATCATCATCCGCGCGCAGCAAGGCTGGTAGTGATCCAGCCGGACGAATCCGCCGTAGCCGTACTTCGCATCGAGGTCGGGCCAGCCGTGCGGGAGAATATGCGTGTGGAGGTCGATCTTCATCTGTAGGTCATCTGTGTCAGATGCCACCTAATCTAAACTGGCGTTTCGCAGAAACGCCCTACAATTTCAGAACGGCTTGGTCGGCTCGGGCTGGGGGATCTTATGTCCGCAGTTCTTGCAGGTGCGCCGGGTATCGTCGTTCCAGAAATCAAGCATCGCCTGGCTGAAGTGCTCGACGATGTCGCCGCAATCGAAATCGATGTCTTCTACCAGTGCACCACAATTGTCGCAGTAGAAGATGACATGCTCATGTTCCCCCGGCGGACGCCGGCGTTCCACAACAACGCCAATCGTGTCCGGCGGTCGGACCGGCGCGTGGATGACGTTCGACGGGATGAAGAACGTTTCCCCCTCGCGAACCAGGTGATCGACAATCTGGTCTTCCTCACGGATGCGGACTTTGATATCGCCCTTGAGCTGATAAAAATATTCTTCCGAATCGACCTTATGAAAGTCGTTTCTGGCGTTTGGACCCTTGATCACCATTACGAAAAAATCCCGGCCATCGTACAGGTAACGGTTGCTTACCGGGGGTTTGAAGAGGTGGCTGTTTTCCTCGATCCAGCTTTCGAGATTGATGGGTGGCTGGACGGTGGCCGTCGTACGACCAGCTGATTTTGGTGGTGGAGCCTCAGCAAGATTAGCCATGACCGAGGCTATTTCTTTCCGCGTGCAGCGTCAAACGCGTCCTTTGTGCATGGACATGCGAAAGCATGCCCGGAAGGTGATTGCGACGGGCCTTCCAAGGGGGCTCAAATCCTTGGGTCGTGAGTTCATTTTCGACTTCACACATCGGGAGCAGTCGGATATCAAGCGGTTCCCCTTTATGACCCTGATCCCGTCGACGCGCAGGATGATTCGAACGCCTTGGACATTTCAACCTTTTGCCTGGCTCCCGCCGGTATTGTGCCGTTTGGGAGGCGGGCAAGAACCAACAAGAAGAAGAAAGGTCACATGACAAAGAAAACAATGATTGCCGGCGCAGCGATTGCCGGCTTAATGAGCGGTTCGTTTGCCGTTACCGCGCACGCCGTCCAGACCAGCTCGAAGGCTGGCGTTTCGCTTATGGGCGATAAGGACAAGACGGACGCCGGGGACAAGCATGCCTGCAAGGGCAAGAACTCGTGCAAGGGCAAAGGAGGCTGCGCGACCGCTGACAACAGCTGCAAGGGCAAGAACTCCTGCAAGGGCAAAGGAGGCTGCGCGACCGACGGCAGCAAGCCAGCGCCGTCGCCCAAGTAAATGGTTTATCGAGAGCCGGGGTCCTATTCCCCGGCTCTCAGGATGACGCGCGCCACCCAAAAAACTTTACCGCCGTGCCGGCAAACTCCTTCAATAATTTCACCGAATACGGAATCGGCATCGGCCTGCGCGTGCCGCATTACCGGCACATTCTCGCGGAGAAACCGGTGGTCGATTGGTTCGAGATCATCTCGGAGAATTTCATGGTCGATGGCGGGCGCCCGCTCGAAGTGCTCGACTTGATTCTGGAGCAATACCGCGTCGTCCAACACGGCGTGGCGATGTATTTCGGCTCGGCTGACCGATTGAGCCGTGACCATTTGAAGAAACTCAAGCGGCTGGTGAAGCGGACCAAGACGCCTTGGCTGTCCGATCATTTGTGCTGGGGGAGCGTCGATGGACGTTACACGCACGATCTGCTGCCGATGCCGTACACCTTCGCCGCGGCCAAGGCGACGGCCGACAACATCCGCGAGGCGCGGGACTTTCTCGAGGTGCCGATCTGCGTCGAGAACGTGAGCAGTTACGCGGAGTTCCACGCCTCGGAAATGACGGAGTGGGAGTTCTTGAGCGAGGTGGTCGAGCGCGCCGATTGCGGAATTCTTCTCGACGTGAACAACATTTACGTCTCCTCGCAGAATCACAATTTCGATCCTTACGATTATCTCAACCATGTCCCGCACGACCGCGTCGGGCAGATCCACATTGCGGGGCACTCAAAGTTCGAGAAATACATTCTCGACACACACGATCATCCGGTGCTCGACCCGGTGTGGAAACTCTACGCGCACGCCGTGAAACTCGTAGGCCGCACCGCAACCCTGCTCGAATGGGACGACAGCATTCCCACTTTTGACGAAGTGCATAATGAAGCGCTCAAAGCCA
>JBEEHC010000112.1:0-10687 GCA_041167205.1 Verrucomicrobiota bacterium | reverse complement strand
TCGAACCGACTCTCACCCCTGCCTCAATCAGCTCCACGCAAATGACGCACCTGATCAGCGACTTCCTGACAATCGTGGGGCTTTGGGTCATGGAATTGCGGCGCCGGAAAAATGCCGTGGTCGCCGCGGTCGTGGCCCAGCCTTTTCCGTAGCGGCTCATGTTCAGATTACGTAACCCGATTCCGGGAGAAGCGCCGGGAACGCTGCGGTTGAGGGAAGAAGTCGTCCGGCGCAAACCGGTCGTCACCTTGATCGAATACGATCGCGCGCACGTGGAGGAGCGTGTCATCGAGGACCGGGAGGAACTGGTTTCGCACCTCGATAATCAGCGCGTGACCTGGATCAACATCGACGGCCTGGGCGATGTGGACGTGCTTCGCCGCCTGGGCTCGCACTTCAATCTCCATCCGCTCGCGCTCGAAGACGTGCTCGACACCGGCCAGCGGCCCAAGGTCGAGCCATACGACGGCTATTTATTTATCATCGTGCAGATGCTCTACCTGAACGATGCGAAGCAAATGTGCGGCGAACAGGTCAGCATGTTCCTCGGGAAGAATTTCCTCATTACGCTTCAGGAAGAAGGTGATTTTGACGTCTTCGAACCGGTGCGCGCTCGCATCCGGGCCGCGAATGGCACCATCCGTAAACTGGGCGCGGATTATCTCGCCTACGCGCTGCTCGACTCGATCGTCGATCACTACTATCCGGTCCTGGAGAGTTTGGGAGGGGCGATCGACGCAATTGAGGATGAGTTGGTCGAGACTCCGCTCCAGAATCCTGTGCGCGATCTTCATCAGCACAAGCGCACGCTCACGCAGATCAGGCGTTTCATCTGGCCGGTGCGCGATTTGATCAACTCACTCATGCATGACGAGACAGGGTTGGTGGCGAAAGGGACAAAGGTCTATCTGCGCGACTGCTACGATCACACCGTGCAGTTGATGGATCTGGTCGAAAGCTATCGCGACGTGCTCTCGGGCTTGATGGAATTGTATCTTTCCAGCGTCGGCATCCGGACCAACGAAATCATGAAGGTCCTTACCGTCATTTCGTCCATCTTTATCCCGCTGACTTTCATCGTGGGCGTGTACGGAATGAATTTCGCCCGCGAAGTGGATGGCAAGAAGCTGCCTTGGAATATGCCGGAACTTTATCAGCCGTGGGGTTATCTCGCCGTGCTGTTATTCATGCTGGCTCTGGCCATCTTTCAGATCTTTTATTTCAAGAAGCGGCGTTGGTTGTGACGCGGCGCCAAAGCTCGTGAACGACATCAAAGGAATTCATCATGTGACGGCGATCGCCGGGCCGGCGCAGGAGAACCTCGATTTCTATGCGGGCGTGCTCGGTTTGCGGCTGGTGAAGAGAAGCGTGAATCAGGACGACCCCGGCACCTATCATCTGTTCTACGCCGACGCGGAGGGTCACCCGGGCACGGACCTGACATTTTTTCCGTGGGCGCAAATGGCGCCGAGCCGCGACGGCTATGGTCTCGGCAGCGAAGTTTCGCTCGCGGTGCCGCCGGGCAGTCTTGGTTTCTGGGGTGAACGCCTGGCACGATACGGCGTCAGCGTGAGTACGGCCGAAGTGCGCTTCGGTCAAAACGCCTTGCCCATCGTCGATTCGCATGGCTTGCACCTTGCGCTGGTGGAAAGCGCGGATTCGCTCGCTACGGCGGAGCCCGGCCAGGGCGAAGGCGGGTCAAGCCGCGCCTTCACACCCTGGGATGGAAGTCCGATCCCGGTCGAACATCAGATTCGCGGATTGGAAAGCGCGCGCATGGTTGAGCGCGATCTGATCGTCACGACTTCGTTTCTCTCGAACGCGCTGGGCTTCACCCATCGAGGAACGGAGAACGGCTGGCATCGTTACGGTGTCGCCGGCGGAAAATCCGGCGCTTATGTTGATCTTCGGGAGACGCCGACGGCCCGACGAGGCGCCTGGGGCACGGGCAGCATTCATCACATCGCCTGGCGCGTGGACGATGAAGCGCATCAACTTCAGGTGCGCACGCGCGTAGCGGAGGAGGGGGCGCGCCCGACGCCGGTGATCGATCGTTTTTGGTTCAAGTCCGTTTATTTTCTCGAACCCGGCGGCGTTCTTTTCGAACTCGCTACAGATGGACCCGGCTTCGCCGTTGATGAAGACCGCGCGCATCTCGGTGAAACGCTCGTGCTTCCGCCGTGGCTGGAACCGAATCGCGCCGCGATTGAAAGCAGGCTTCCGCCACTCGTGATGTCGGCATCGTAGCTCTCCGATGCTAGTGCGCCGCTTTGAGATTCTTGTCGAAGAATTCGACGATGCGCGCTTGGCGGCGCAGCCGGAGCACGGGATCACTCACCATGTGAGTTCCAAGCAGCGGAAGAAAGTTGAACGTCTTTCCCGCATTGAAAAGCGCATCGGAGAGTTGCATCGAATGCTGGGCGTAGACGTTGTCGTCAGTAAGCCCGTGGATGAGCAGGAGCGGCTGACGTGAATCAGCCGCGTATGTGAGCACGCTGCTGGCCCGGTATCCTTCGGCATTTTCCGACGGCAAACCCAGATAACGCTCCGTGTAGTAGGTGTCGTAATTCTCCCAGGTGACCACCGGCGCGCCGGCCACCGCGCACCGAAAAATCTCGGGCTTCCGGAGCGCGGCCATGGCCGAAAAGTAGCCGCCGAAGGACCAGCCGACCACGCCGACGCGTTTGAGATCCATCGCAGGTTCATGTCTCGCGAGCGCCTGCAAACCCGCGATCTGATCCGTGAGCGCGACGTCGATTAGATTCCCACGGATCGCGCGTTCCCACTCGCGGCCGTGGCCCGGGGTCCCGCGCCCGTCGATCGCGACGACAATGTAACCGCGGTCCGCCATCCACTGGTCGATCATGTAGCGATCCGGCTGCGCGACCACCTGTTTGTGATGCGGTCCGGCGTAAACATCCAGGATCACCGGGTAGTGTTTCCCCTTTGCAAAATCGCGAGGCCGGACAATCGCCGAATCCATCGCGCGCGGTCCGTCCGTTCGCGTCAACTCAACCTTCGGCAGGACCGAAGGACGCTCCGCCAGCGAAGGAAGTGTACCGATTTTTCCGGCATCCGAAGCGCGCAGAACTTCCCATCCAGCGCGGCCATCAAGGAGGTCGAAGCGATGCAGGAATTGTTCTTTGGCGTCGCCGAAGACGGCATCATGACGGCCGCCATCCCGGGTCAGGCGTTGCGGCTCAGCTTTGGCTTCGAGCGCAAAACGAAAAAGGTGCCGCTCGCGTGGATCCGGACCACCAGCGACGAGGACCGAACGATCGGTTTCATTGAGGTCGATGAATGCGTCGAGATGGAAATCAGCCGGCGTGATCGCACGCACGAGCGCTCCCTCAGCCGAATGCAGCTCGACCTGCCACGCGCCATTACGCTCTGTTGTCCAAAGAAACGCGCGCCCATCCATTAGCCACACCGGCATCGGCTTCGGGTCGAGATTCAACCAGGCGGCATCCTTTTCCCGCAGGAGCTCGCGTGTTGCGCCGGAGGTTGGATCGACCGCGAGCAAGAGTTCTTCCTGCTGGGCGCGATTCTGGACGAGCAGACAGAGCGGCGCCGCGGCTTCTTTCCAGACGACGCGCGTGAGGTACGGATACTTCTCGCGATCCCACTCTACCCAGCGCGTCGCACCGCCTTTTTGTGCGACAATTCCGAGGCGGACCTTTGCGTTGGTCGTTCCGGCGCGCGGATAGAAATTTTTCGCCGGCGGCGATTCGGGGTGCAGCGGATCGGCAATGAAACGGCTTTCGACTCCGCTGTTGTCGGTTTCCTGGTAAGCGATCCACTGCGAATCCGGCGACCACCAAAACCCTTCGTGCCGATTCATCTCTTCCTGCGCTACAAATTCCGCCACACCGTGTTGGATCGTCTCTGTCGCGCCGGAGGTCAGCGCGAGGTCCACTTGTGTTTCGAAATCGATGACGTGGAGATCCCCGCCATTAACGGCGGCCACCGAGCGGCCATCGGGTGAAAAATGTGGATCGATCCAGCTGCGGCCTGGAAGTTCGGTCACCCGCGAGTCCGCGCGCGTAATCACATATAGCTTGCTCGAGAGCGCGATGAGCAATTTGCTGCCATCTTTCGATAACTGAAAGCTGGTAAAGCCACGCAGACTCTGGCGCTCGCGCTCGCGCCGGCTCCGCTCCTCCGCCGTGAGTTTCTCCTCGGCGCCCTGGAGCAGTTTTTCCGGGGTAAAGATTTCCCGGAGCTTGGCATCGGCAATTGTGAATTCATAAAGCCGGAGGACCGGATCGCGCGCGCCGCCGCGCAGAAAGATCACCGCTTTCCCGTCCGGCGTAATTTTCGGCGAGACGGGCTGGCCTAACGAGTAATTGCGCGTCTCGACCAGTTCGCGGAAGTAGCGCAGATCGGTCGACTCCGGTTCCGCGCCGCCCGTGGAAATCGCGCTGACGATCGAAAAGAGAAGGGCGAAAGCCAGACAGCGGGGAAGGGGACTAACGGGAAATCGCATCCACACGCTTTCAGTCGGCCCCGCTACTTTGCAAATGTTTAAGGGGACGTCAAAAAAAATGCGGCAAAGGGACATTGCCCTTTGCCGCATCTTAAACTTTCTGCGCTCTAAGCTAATCGCAGGCCTGTAGCTGCTTCGCCATGCGAAGCGTCGGGCGTGGCGTCGCGCCTGGATTCATGCGTTACGCGCCCACAGCCCGGCTACAGCGGTCAATGAAATGCCCTAGAACTCCAGCGTCAGGTTCTTTTCGCAAAAGTCGAACTTAACCGGTTTCCCTTCTTCGCCACTTGCCCACACGGCTTTGAACCACTGGTGGCAAGACTGGCTGTTGGTTGATTTATCCCAGGTGAGGGTCTCGGTATCGCCGGCTTTGATCCCATCACCGATGTCGAAATATCCGTATGTCTTCCCATCTTCCGAAACCAGGAGTTTGGTAATTGTTTCCTTGGTGTTGTTGTGGACTTTGAATGAGTAATCATCGGCCCTGACAGCGGGGGAGAAAAAGGCGATGACGAGAAATGCGCTGGCCAGCACGGCGGCTTTCGTGAGACGGTTTGGAAGTTTCATAATGTGATTTCGGGTTTGGTTAGTTGTTGGTCTACGCCGCGGAATCTAGCCACCCAAAACCTGATGGCAATGGATTTTGAGCGCGGAAAACAGGCCGGCCGTCGCTGCAGCCCCCTCTCTGAGCGGCGTCCCGGATCAATAAACGCGGTAGTCGACCACCCGCCATTGGCGCGCTTCGTGAGCCAGGATCACGCGCTCGGCCGCGAGCGCTTTGTGTTCAAAGGAGGTCCGGAAAAGGATGCTTTCATAGCGGCCATCGGGCGAACCGGTCAGCTTGCGGGTGAAGGCGGCTCCGATGAACTTTCGCGACAGGACCCGCCCGAAAGGAGCACGGCGCCCTTCCATGGAACGAATAAACTGGGCGTCGGTGGTTGAGGCCCGGAGACGTGCGGGCTCCTCTTCATACGCCTGTGTGTAATCGCCGGCGTCCACCAGCTGAAGCCAGTGCAAGGCCGCGGCCCTCGTCTCTTTTTCGCGGTCGCGCTTTTCCACGAGAGATTTCGAGACGGACCGGTGCATCGCGCAGCCTTGAAGCGAAAGGAGAGACAGACACGCAAGCACAACGAAACCATGTTTCATTCGCTCGACATCTAACGAGTAGCGTCCGCGAGAGCAATTTCAAAAGGCGTGGAACAGCTCGCGCCTAATCTTCGACGGCATTCAGGTCGATCGGCTTATCGAGTTTCGCCACCTTGAAATACGTCCCATCGAAGTAGGCGCGCGCGCCATGATAATATTCCGTATTCTTGCCCGTGACCGTCGCGATGTGCCCGTCGGAAAACGCAAAGGTCAACTCACAAGGTTTTCGGTCTTCCGCGCCCTTCTCTTTGTAAACCGCGACGCTTCCTTTCAGAGCAGCGACGCCGTTGAGACCGCCCGTGTGAGTAGTGGGGCCGCGCACGACGTTAATGGAAAACACGATGCCTTGTGTTGTTTCCTCCAATTGGAGCGCGCCACCCTGCGAATCTTGGTATACTCCAGTAATTCCCTTCGGCAGCGCAGGATTGAAGGCTGCGCGCAAAAATGTCGCGCGGTCTTGCGTGAGATCGGCCATCGCTTCCCAGTAATCGGGACTCTGTTTGAAATCGCTGCCCTCGAATCCGTTCTGCCGCGGCTGGTCGGACGCGATGTAGTCGCGGTGCTTCAACCATTCCCGCTGCCGGTCGCGCAAGTCGTTGAGCGCATTTCCGCGAAGCTTGCCGCGCAGTTCCTGAAACGTCTTGTTCAGATCCGCATCGGCCGCTCCAAAACGCTGCCGCGCCTGCTCCAGCTTCGCCGCCTCTCCTTCGGCCGGAAACGCAGCGCCCGAAGAAAGCATTATTCCCGCGCAGACCAGGAGCACCGCGATGTTGATTTTCTGCATGCTACTTTGCCGCGATCACGGCCGTCGCGACCGAGGGCGGCAACGGATGCTGGCTGATTTCATGGAACCCAGATTGTTCCAGCATTTCCTCGAATTCCGCAAATGTATACGCATCGCCTGCCGCCGTGGTCGCCAGCATGACCAAACTGAAACTGGCCGCCTCCGGTGGGGTTACGCGATCAGGATTGGGAACGAATTCCACAATTGCGGTGCAGCCACCCGGACGGAGAGCGGAATTAACTTTTTTCAAAAATGTTACGCAGGTCGGCGGATCGAAGTGATGAAGAAAATTCGGGACGAGGACGACATCGTAATTTTCTCCGAGCGCGGCTTCGAAAGCACTGCCCGCGATCGTGCTAAAGCGGTCCGCCAGGCCGGCGGCCTCTGCGTTCTCGCGCGCCACCTCGAGCACGGGCGCCCAATCGAGCGCGACCAGCTGCGCCCGCGGATTCTTTTGCGCGACCGTGATTCCATACACACCGTGGCCGGCGGCAATATCGAGGATTCGCGACGGCCGGGTCGCGTCGAGAGGGAGCAGCCCGGCAAGCAGCTGCGCTGGCGGAGCCATCATCGGCGCCATTCCGCGCGCGAAATCCACCCAGACCGGATGTTCCGGCGCCATCGTGCCTTCTTCCGATTGGGTGGTCCCGCCTTTGCGCACCGCTGCGGTCAATTGATCGAACGCGCCTCGAATTGTTGGTGAAAGGAGAAAGGCTGCCGCACCGCCAGCGTAGGCCGGCGATTCTTGATCGAGAAAGGCGGCTGAATCGCGGGTGAGAGAATAGCGGCCGTCGTTCTTTTCCAGAAAGCCGAGGGTCGTAAGATAATCCGACAAGATGCGAATTCCCCGCTCGGCTGCGCCGCATTTCACGGCTATATCCGCAGCCGTGGCGCCTGATCGGCCGATCGCGGTAAAGAGCTTTACCTCCAGCGCTGCCTTGAGCGCCGCGGTGTTTTGATACGCGGTCAGGGTGTCGAAAAATAAAACAGGAGATGGCGGCTCAGCGTTGCTCATTTCAGCAGTGAGTTATGGAAAGGCGTCCCTACCTGATGGCCTGGAGGCAGCCTTCGATTACCCGGGATCGCCTATTTGCTCTTCGTTCGAACGATGACAGCGGCGATGCTTTCAGCATCAACCGCGGCGTCGAAAAACTCCGCGCCGGTTAACTGTGAAATGTGGACGAGCTTGATCCCAACCTTCTCGACTTTCCCACCGATCTTTTCGCCGGATTTCATCCGCAGTTCGACTATTTGGCCGGTGTACCGTTGCAAAAGGCTAAGAATGGTATCGCTGGGTTGTAATTCGATTTTGCTTTGCGCGAAGAGATCGGAGCAAGCAACGGCGAGAATAAATGCAATGACGAGTGACGAACGTTTCATGATTGCTCCTTCTGCCCAAGAACCACGCGGTTTGCCAGTTAATAGTTTTGCCGTGTACCTTGGGCCTCGGGGTTGTAGGGCAAGCGCATCGCTTGCCGAAACAATGAATTGGCAGGCGGAACGCCTGCCCTACAATTAATTTCACCCATGGAGCAAATAGCTGAGAACCTGGACCGAGTCAGGTCGCAGATCGCGGACGCAGCGAAGAAGAGCGGTCGCTCTCTCGATGCAGTCGAGCTGGTCGCGATTTCAAAAACCCATGAGGCCGAAAAGGTTCGTGCCGCGCTCGACGCCGGGCAGCAAACCTTTGGCGAAAGCCGCGTCCAGGAAGCGCGCGCGAAAATTCCGCTGCTGCCTTCAACGGCGCGCTGGCATTTCGTCGGGCGACTGCAAAAGAACAAAATCCGCCACGCGCTTCCGCTCTTCGAACTTTTCCACAGCGTCGATTCCCTCGAACTGGCTCGCGAAATGAACCGCATCGCGGAGGAAGAAGGATTGCATCCTCGGATCCTCCTCGAGGTCAATGTCGCGGGCGAGGGGAGTAAGATCGGGTTTGCGCCGGATTCTCTCCGCGCGCAATTGGAAACGCTGCTCGAGCTTCCGCGCCTGACGATAGAGGGTTTGATGACGATCCCGCCGCTCGCGCCTGAAGCCGAAGCCTCCCGTAAATATTTTTCCGCTCTACGAGATTTACGCGATCAGTTGGCGGCGCAGTTCCACGTCGGGTTTCCGCAACTCTCCATGGGAATGAGCGGCGATTTTCCCGTTGCGATCGAGGAAGGCGCCACGCTCGTCCGGGTCGGCACCGCGATATTTGGAAAGCGGACGCCGGCACGGCTCCGTCTCGAAAGCGCCGGCGAGATTGAAGGGTGAGGCTATGCGACTTGAGCTCAAGAACGTTCAGCTCATCGGCGAAGAGCTGGCCGTGCAGTGGAATGACGGCGAAGAATCCTATTTCCCCCTCGAGCGTCTCCGCCGGGCCTGTCCCTGCGCCTCATGCGGTGGCGAGCCGGACGTGTTGGGCAATATCGCGCGACCGAATGTCACTTACACGGAGAAGAGTTTCGAACTCACGGGGTGGCAATTAATCGGTGGCTATGCCTTGCAGCCGCGCTGGGCTGACGACCACAGCACCGGCCTTTACTCCTTTCGGTATCTTCGACGCCTTGCAGATGCTTCTTCGTAACCTCCTGCTCTTGCTCCCGGCCGCCGGCAGTTATGAGTAGGACTGGAGATTAGGATCAAGATCAGGAGCAGGACTGTGGGTTGACGAGTCTGATAGGCTCTTCGTTCCCATGACGCGAACGATCAAAGCATCGCTCCTGTTCTTCGCCCTCTCGCTGTGCGGGGCGGCGATTTTCGTCACCGATCATGTCCGCCGGCAGGTCCCGCCGCCGGCGCCGCACGAACTTTTTGCGGTCGTCGAGAAGCAGCTGACTGCTTTTCGCGCGGCGGATTATTCGAGCGCCTACCGTCAGGCCGCGAGCGGGGTGCAGCAAAAATTCACCGTATCGCAATTCGAAGAGATGATTCGCCACGTTTATGGCGAGATGACGAACGCGCAGCGCATCGAGTTCGGTTTCGTGAAGATAAACGGCTCAGCGGCGGTGGTGCAGGTGTTCTTTATCGGCGAAAGCGGTGCGACGCGCTCGTTTCTTTACAGTCTGACCGCCGAAGGAGAGTCGTGGAAAATTAACGGCATGCAGCCCATGCAGAGTGCGGCGCCGGGCCGCCGCTCCGCTGGTTTGCAGATCTAACCCAGCGGCGGTCTATGACCGCCGAACGGGTTTTCTCTCAGCTCCGATCCGGCGGTCCCTTCGACCAGCCTCAGGGCAGGCGCCGAACCGCCCTTAACTTGGTATCGTCACGCGCAGCAGCGAAACATTTTCGCCGATCGGTCGCAGCACGCAGTCTTCCAATTGCGCCGGGACGAGAAAAAAATCCCCGGGCTTGAATTGCAATCCGGCGCATTCGAGAGCGCCCGTCAGGCAAACAACAATCGCAAATCTTCCGCTCGGCGTGACCGCGCGCGCACGATCCAGCGCCCATTTTTCCACTTCGAAGACTTCGTGCCTGACGAGGGACTCGCCCTCTTGTTTGAGCAACGACGGCTCCCGATCGCTGAAGTCAATGCACTGCAACGCCTCTGCGATATGCATTTTTCTCTCAGTGCCGCCTTTCCTCACGCGGTCCCAATCATAAACCCGATAGGTCGTGTCGCTATTTTGCTGGATCTCGACGATGAGATTGCCGGCGCCCACCGCGTGCAGCCGCCCGCTCGGCAGAAAAATCGCGTCGCCGGTTGCGACGAAAATTTGATGGGCATGGCTGTCGACTTTTCCCTGTTTGAGCGCCTTGACGAAAGCGCCGCGCGTCGAGCTTTTTTTCAGTCCGGCGAAAATCTCGGCTTTGGGCGCGGCGTCGGCGATATACCAAAACTCTGATTTCGGTTCGCCGCCAAGTTCCTGCGCGATCGCTGCCGGCGGGTGCACTTGCAACGAAAGATTTTCCTGCGCATCGAGCAGCTTGGCCAGGATCGGAAAACGCGGCGTGTCCGGCGCATCTCCGAAAACTTCCTTTCGATGGTTTATCCAGAGATCGTGCAGCGTCCGGCCGCGAAAAAGGCCATCGTGCACGACGCTCTGCGCCTCGGGTCGATCGACAATTTCCCACGACTCGCCGATGCGCGCCGCCGGCGGCAGCCGTTTTCCGTAAAGCGATTCCAGACGGCGGCCGCCCCAGACCCGTTCCATAAAGATCGGTTGGAAGACCAGGGGTTGAGTGAGATCGGCTTTGGTCATGCTTACAAATTGCAGATTGCAGATTGTAGGTTGCAGATTGATCAATGCAAAAGACACCGACGTCCAAATGCGATTCTTTCTGAAATACTG
>JBEEHC010000111.1:0-4296 GCA_041167205.1 Verrucomicrobiota bacterium | reverse complement strand
CAAGAAAAATAGCATCGCGCCATCGATCATCGGCATCGAGAAATCAAAAATCAGCAGGTCGTAAGTTTTCGTCAGCGCCAGCTCGAAGCCGTATTCAGGATTTGGAGAAGTATCCACCTCGCAACGCAAAAACGAGGTGAGGGCTTCCCGGATCACTCGCATGAGCCCAACATCGTCGTCTACGATCAGGATTTTCTTTACAGAGCTGCTGCCCATGAATGGACGCTTGCGCGAAAGCCCGCAGCGTTTCAAGCTTTTCCGATGCAAATCTTGGCAGAGCTGGCCGAAGCCTTGCGCGAACGTCTGAAGATCATCGGGGATGAAGAAAGCCGTCGCGATCCGCTTCGCCACACGGAACGGCTAAGAGAAGTCTCGGAAAAGATCGAGCTAATCGAGCGCCGATTGCCGCCCACAATCGATCCGCAATTGCGGCATTTTCTCCAGCGCCGCAGTTACAGCAAGGCGCTCGAGCTGCTGGCAATGTAGAGGCGCTAGCGCGAGTACAACTCTACGATCAACTGCTCGTTGACCATCGGCTGCATTTCGTCGCGCGTCGGGATGCGCGAGACTTTGCCGCTGAGCGCATCACGGTTCGCCACCAGCCAATCCGGAACCGGCGCGATTTGCGTGAGCTCCAGGTTCCGCAAGGCTAACTGCCGCGACTTCGGTTTGTCTTTCACGGTGACCTCGTCGCCCGCCTTGACGTTATAGGACGCGATGTTCACGTTGCGGCCGTTCACCTGGACGTGGCCGTGTGAAACCAGTTGGCGTGCAGCACTGCGGGTGTTGGCGAGACCGAGGCGGAAAACAACGTTGTCGAGGCGCGTCTCCAAAAGCTGGAGCAGCGTCTCGCCGGTGACACCACGCTTGCGCAAGGCTGTCTGGAAAATCCTCCGAAACTGCTTCTCCAACAGACCGTACTGATAGCGGAGCTTCTGTTTTTCGCCCAACGCGATGGCGTAATCGGATTGCTTGCGGCGCGAGCCTTTCGGTCCGTGCATGCCGGGAGGATAATTTTTCCGCTCGAGCGCTTTCGATGGTCCAAAGAGCGGCACACCGTAGCGGCGGCTGACTTTGGTTTTTGGTCCGGTGTATCTGCCCATGAGGAAAAATTAGAAGTAAGAATTAAGAATGAGGAAGGCCCCTAAACGCGCCGCTGTTTCGGAGGACGGCAGCCATTGTGCGGAACCGGAGTCACATCGCGAATCACGGTGAGGTCGAGCCCGATGGCTTGTAACGCCCGCACGGCCGACTCGCGGCCTGCGCCCGGTCCCCTTACCAAGACTTCCACTTCCTTCAATCCATGGCCCATCGCTTGGCGCGACGCATCCTGCGCGACCATTTGCGCTGCATAGGCGGTGCTTTTGCGCGAGCCCTTGAATCCGACCTTACCAGCGCTCGACCAGCCAATCACATTCCCCTTCAGATCGGTGATCGTCACGATCGTGTTATTAAAAGTGGAGAGCACGTGCGCGATGCCGGTATGAACGTTCTTGCTCCCTTTCGCCTTGATGATCTTGGGCTTCTCAACGTCGTCCGGGTTGAGAGAAAGGTTTTCCTTGGGCGCCTCGGCTGCGGGCGCCTCCTCTTTTTTCGCCTTGGCTGGCTTCTTCGCCGGCTTGGCGGCTGGCTCAACGGCAGCGCTCACTGCCTCGGGAACTGCGACCGCGGTTTCGTCGGGCGTTGCAGATGGAACCTCAGAAGCTGGGGGTGCAACCTCCACGGCGGGCGTCTCCGCCACGTCTGCTTCCGCTGGCTTTGGCTTGGCCGCTTTGGCCTTGGGTTTCTTCTTCTCGTCGGAGTCTGGCATGAGTGGGTCCTAAAGCTTGCTAAACCTTGCCGGCTTTCGCGTCCTTGTTGCGGATGACACCGACGGTCTTGCGCGGACCTTTGCGGGTGCGCGCGTTGGTGGAAGTGCGTTGGCCCCGCACGGGCAAACCGCGCCGATGCCGAATTCCGCGATAACAATTGATCGCCTGGAGGCGTTTGAGATTACTTTGCAATTCCCGGCGAAGATCGCCTTCAATCAGCATCTTGTTTCCGGTGATGGTCTGAATGATCTCATTGATCTGATGGGGCGTCAGGTCCTTCGCGCGCAAATTCGGATCGATATTGGTCTGTTCCAAAATGCGCTTCGCCCCGCTCGGTCCGATCCCGTAAATGTAGGTCAGCGACGCTTCGATGCGTTTATCGGCCGGAATTTCAACTCCCAATAGTCTTGGCATAACAAATCGTTAAATCACTAAATTCTTCTCATCCCTGCCGCTGTTTGTGGCGAGGGTTCGTGCAGATCACGCGGACAACATTCTTCCGCTTCACGATCTTGCACGCTACACAAAGTCTTTTTACTGATGGTCGCACTTTCATAACTCAAAGATCCGGCGAGACGAAAAACGCGGAGATCGGCTCCGCGTTGTCACTTCTGGCGATACGTAATCCGCCCCTTCGACAAATCGTAAGGGGAAACTTCTAGCATAACTTTGTCCCCTGGCAAGATACGAATGAAATGCAGGCGCATTTTGCCGGAAATATGGGCCAGGACGCGATGGCCATTGGGCAACTCCACGCGGAACATCGTATTGGGCAAAAGCTCGACAACTTTGCCCTCTACTTCAATTGCGTCTTTCCCCGCCATGTCAGGATTTCAGGCTCGTCCTTCGTGATCAAGATCGTGTGTTCGAAATGCGCGGAGGGCATGCCGTCCGCGGTGCAAACTGTCCAGCCATCATCCCGTAATCTGACGGAAGCAGCCCCGGAATTAATCATCGGTTCTATCGCGAGCGTCATGCCGGCTTTCAATTTCGGGCCGCTCCCGCGCTTTCCGTAGTTCGGCACCTGGGGTTCTTCATGCAGCTTCCGGCCGACTCCGTGGCCGACAAACTCGCGGACGACGCTGAATCCATCACGCACCGCGATCTCTTCGATCGTCGCGCAGACATCGCCGAGCCGCACCCCTTCAGACGCGGTCTCGATCGCCCGGCGCAACGCAATCTCCGTCACCCGCAGCAATCGCTCTGTCCGTTCGTCAACCATTCCGACCGGAACAGTCGACGCCGTGTCCCCCACCCAGCCATCTTCGATTACTCCGATGTCGAGCTTCACGATGTCCCCGTATTGAATCCGCCGCGCGCCACCGATCCCGTGCACAATCTCGTCATTGAGCGAGATACAGATATTCCCAGGGAAGACTCGGTGGCCGATCCGATACCCAAGAAACGCGCTGCGCACGCCGGCTTCCTGCATGAAATCGGCCGCAGCCTGGTCCACTTCCTTCGTCGAAATCCCGGGCCGGATCAGTTCGCTTACCCGATCAAGGACCTCGCTGGCCGTCCGGCAGGCCTGCCGCATTTTCTCAATCTCTTTCCCGGTCTTGATCGGAATCATGCCGCTTGCTCGATGAGACGTGAGATATCTGCGAAGACGGCGTCGCGGTCGCGATTTCCATCGATCTTTCGAAGCGCCCCCGCTTTCTCGTAGAGGGCGGCGAGCGGCTGGGTCTTCGCCTCAAATTCCTCCAACCGTTTCTTCAACACCTCGGCGTCATCGTCGTTGCGCCTAACGAGGGGACCGTCGCAATACGGACATATCGGACGCTCGGCGAAGGTGGCGCTGCTCAGACTGGTCGTGAAGCCACACCCCTGGCACTGGAGCCGGCTCGCGATCCGGTCGCCGACGGTTTGCGGGGAGACATCGAGCCAGATCGCCAGATCGAGCGGCGTCCGAAGACGCTTGAGAATACTCTCGAGGCTTTCCGCCTGCGGAATCGTGCGAGGAAAACCGTCGAAAACAAACCCATGGCCGCCGTGCAGGCGCAGCCAGTCTTCGATGAGTTCGACAATAATCTTGTCGGAGACCAGGCCGCCGTGCTGCGTGGTGTCAGCCGTCTCCAATCCGAGCGGGGTCCCCAGGTCTCGTTCGCGACGCAAAATGGCGCCGGGCGACGTCACTGGAAGACCGAATTGCCGGGTGATCATTTCGGCCTGAGTTCCCTTTCCGGAACCTGGCGCACCCAAAAGCACCAATCGCCTTTTCACCCTATTTCCCGTAGAGAAAAATCGCCACACCCCCGATGACAAGGATGGCGATGGCGACATAAAGCCACATCAAAGTGCTCCCGCGAGCCGCCTCGCCCCTGGCGTAGCTGGCGCGATCGAAGCGGGCGCCGCGGATCCGGCCTTTGCGCAGAAATCCGTCATAATGCCGCTGGATAAGGTGGGTCTCCACTTGTCGCATCGTGTCGAGGATCACGCCCACGATGATCAACAAACTGGTGCCGCCGAAAAACTGGGCGGTGAT
>JBEEHC010000110.1:0-31245 GCA_041167205.1 Verrucomicrobiota bacterium | reverse complement strand
CACCTAACGAGACCAGTCTGGGCGCTGAATCCGGCGCAACAGGAGAAAATCGTCCGCAAACCGTCCTTGGCGCGCGCGACCAGTTCTTCAAGAAAGCGGTCGACCCCGCCATCGATGTCGCCCAGGAACGCCAGATAAAGCGGATAAGTTGGCGCAGGTTCACCACCATAGGCGCGAACGTCATTGAGCGTGCCGTCTTTCAGAATGACAAACCGCGCGAAATGAAGTGCGTCGAATTGAGCGAACGGGATCAGCGGGTTGTCGCCGTTCACTTGTCCGGGCGCGTCGTTCATGGAATCCAGCAGAGCCGTTAACTCCGCCTCACGCGCGGGATCGATTGGCGCCAGGACCATGAAGTTCGCCTGGGGAGTCATGGGCGTCAGTCGAAGACTTCGTTGCCGGTGGGTTCGTAAAGAGGCACGTCATTCATCTTATGCCGGAACTTTGAGAGGGTGTCGTACATGCGGCGTCGCGCGCGGCTTTGATTACCTAACGGCCGATGCTCGGCGATAGTATGCCAGGGGTTGTAGGACAGCCTTTTCGCGAATTCCATCTGCGCCGGAGAGTCGAACGTCTGGCGGGGCAGGCGCAGCGTGGCCACCGAGACTCGCTGCGACAGCCTTTCGGGCCAGAGCACGGCGTTGTTCTCGATCGGCATCAGGTAGGCATCGGTTTGTCGTTGCAAGCGAAAGTCGAACTCGACGTCGCCGGCGGTCAGCGCCGCCACCATCGCGTGCCGGAGATAGTCGTCAGGTGGACGAAAAGGAAGCCGTGGGATATGCGACCGTTTTTTCCATTTCGGCCAGACCGAGTATTGCATCGCCTGGCCCTCTCCGAGCAGATACGGGACGCAACTGAAATAGGGAGCTTCAAACGGGCTGGTCTGCGTTTTGATCCAAAGCGACTGCATAATAAGATCCAGGACGTGCGATCGGTGGAAGTTCAGGAAATAATAGATCTGCGCGTTCTTCACGCTCTCGAGCTGCAATTGCGCGTTCGCTTTGGTGTCGGGCGTCACAAACGTCGGCGTCGAAACGCCGAACATGTCCAGGGTGAATTTCTCCTCTTCCATCAGCTTGGGACCGGGGACTCCCATGAGCTTGATGCTAATGCTCATGAATCCCGGGTCGTCGATGTCGGGGGTAATGTAAGGGCCGGGCCCGGAAAAACGGACCCAGGCACGGTAGGTGTGCGGCTGCGCGTAGATGCCATGTCGGAATTCCGCGGGGAGATTGTCGTGCACAATGAATTCCCCGCGCACAATGCCTTGAGTTTTCGTGTTCCCGCCACGCTCGAAACCTCCGGGCTTCCAGAGCAGGCGCATCTGCTTTTCAAAGCTCGAGATGATTGAGTCGAGAAACGCCTCTTCATCCGGGAGAAGCCTCTCTTCCGCGATCTTCAAGCCTTCGTTAGGCCGTTTCCGATTGATCAACCACGTGACCAGGCGCGCGATCGGATCGCGCAGCACGGCGTCGAAGGGAGGGCGAAGCCAGTGATCGAACCGGCGTTCGAACTGCAAAAGGCGGGTGAAGGTGTCACTCACCAAGTTCAAGAACGCCGAGCCGGTATTGGCTCGCGGCATTGGGCGACTGGCGTTTGAATTCACGGCGAATGGTGCCCGGCCATGGCCGCACAATGCGTTAGGCCGAAGCGGGAAACTTGAGGGCGAAGTGAATGAGCTTCTTCTTACCCCAGTAAACTAAGCCCAGATAAATCCCCGGCGCGACCTCGCGGATCTCGTCTCGAATCCATTTCGCGACGAGCGACGTCTTGGAGTAGTCCAGTACGATGCACTCCTTTTTATCTAGCCAGCTCTTGTCCTTATAAACGTCGGCCACGATTGCGTGATGGCCCAGCGGCAGGATCATGTTCACTAACTGGCCTTTCGCGCGGTCGAACACTTTCCCCTTCCAGTTAAAGAGGTGAACGAACTTCGCGATCCTCGGCGAGATCGCTGAGCCCGGCTTGACGATGGCGGTCCCTTCGCCCTCGCCGTTGGGGATTTCTCCCGCCGCGCTGTTGCGAAACAGCTCGTCGAGTTGTTCGTCGGACATCGTCAGGAATTGCTTGGGGTCATTAATAGTAGCCATGTGATGGGTTATGGGGAGTTAGTAGTTCGCGAGCTCCTCTAGAGCGTCTTAAGAAATTCGACCAGGGCCCGTTTGTCGGCCTCGGCCAGGTCTGAGCCAAAAGTGTGGCCTTGATCTTCGATGAAGTCGGGACACTTGTTCGCATCCAGCAAATCCGGAACAGTTTTGAGCAGTTCTGCCGTGGCCTTTTCGGGAGGAAGATTCAGCGCCCTGATCTTGAGGAGGGCCTTGCCGATCTCGGCCAGTCTGACTAGCTGTTCCGCGTTCGGTTCGAGGTTGGCTAGTAAGTTGATGGGAGTGCCCTTGGGAATGGGACCAATATTGATGTAACCCTCTTCGTCGGCCAGGTGGCGAAGGATGTGAGGCACATATTCCTTGCGCAGGTGGATCGAGCATTTGTTTTGGGTCCGCCAGATAGAATCCTTGCCTAGCCGCTTTTCCGGCCAGAGCAGCTTCTCCACAGCATCATCGAACGCTTCCATCCGACCCGCGACGGAAGGATTGCCCGTGAATTTTCCCAGTGCGTTGTTATGGAGGAACGGAGCCGAGCTCCACAAACTGATAAGGGAGGGAACGCGATAGTAGCCTGGTCCGGCCTTGTGGGCCTTGGGTTTGAAGGAGATCGGATTTGCTTCGTCGAAAGGATTGTAAAACTCCATTTGATCTACGGTCGAAAGCTCTTTGTAAGTCTTCGAAGAAAAGTTGTCCCAAACGTGACCGGCTTTGGCATTGGTCGCGAAGGCCCGCGCGGAATTGGTCTTGATTTCCGTCACCGGATAACGCCGCTCGTTCGAGAGAAAATTATTCTCGAGAAAATCCGGTTTCTTTACTTCGGCAACGAACCATTTCTTGCCCTCCACCGATCGAGGATCGATTGAAGCCGGCGGCTGTTTGCTCGAATGACACGCGGCGCAGCTCTCACCGAAGACCTCCTTCCCGCGCGTCAGGACCGCCGGGTCCTTCGTGATGAAGTCCTGCCCGCCGGGCGCGGCCTCGAGATGAAACGGTTTTAGTTTGCGGAAGAAGGCGGCAATATTTCCCAACCGTTCTTCGGTGGCCCGCCAGAAAACGGAATGCAGCTGGGCATAGGGGACTTCAAACGGTTTTTGGGGGCGAAGCCCGATGAGGCGGTTGTGACGGGTCAGCCAGTATTCGGAAAACATCCCGATGTTAACAAAAACGCGAATGGTCGCGCCGGGCACACCGACGGAATCCGCGCCGTCCTTCAAGATATGGGGGACGGGCATCTCTTCTTTTTCACCGGGCAGCTTGAGGGTGCCCCCGGCCATCTTTTCCATCTCGGCGATACGTTCCCGCTCCGCCAGGAGAAAGATGGCGTTGATCGCGTTCGGATTGTTGATGTGATCGGTCGCGATGCGCGAGGTATCCGAGGTCCCGCGGGGCTGCGCGAGGAGCATTTCGTAAAAAAGGCCGCCCTTGGACACATTAGGGGCAAACACTTTTCCCTCGCTGATGTATTGGTTGCCAATGGCAGAGGCCAGGTTCTCCCATTTGGGATTCTCCGGGTCGTCTGGCGGATTATTGGGATAAGGCGAGATGTGGCAGGAGCCGCAGGCGACCCCGACCCGGTAAGGACGAATGAGTTTATTATTGTTGTAGTAGGCCGGGTCATTCATGAAGCGCTCCCCGTTCCATTTCTTGCGCGCTTCGGCATCGAACTTTGGGTTCGGAAAGAGGCGGAATCCAAGCACGCCCGAAGGTTTGCCATAAACTTTTTGGTCGATCGCGTCGGACTCGGGCTCGGTCTGCTCGTCGAGCCACAACCCGAACTCATCAGGCTTGGTCGCGGCGCGAAAGCCGGGCTGGTTGCTCAGCCCCAAAGTCTTGAAGCGCTCGCCGCGCGGATACTTGCGGTTATCGAGCGACTTCAAAAGGTCCATCATGCCAAAGCTGTCTTGTGCCACGCCGTTCCAGAAATGCTGGTTGCCGGCGCTCCAAAGGTTCCAGGCATTGCGCCCCATGATTTCTTGTTCCGAGAGGGCGACGCCGCCATCCATGGCCTTGAAGACGTCCGCTTTGATCTGCGGGAAATCGGCGGTCGTTAGGCCGGCAATCTTCGCTTCGTCCTCGATGACGTGCTTGCAGCAGGTGGTGAAAAAAAACGGAGCTAAAAGGAAGAGAATTATTCTGCCGTAGCGCCGAGATTTCCTATAGTTGCATCCCGGCGGCAGCGGACTGGGTAAAGGGTGGTTTGGTGTCTCGCGCATAATCAGATCCCGGTCTCAGTCCGCCTTGGCGGAGTGTTTTGACCTCCTGGTTTGGGCGGGGGAGGAGGAAGCAACTCCTCCAGCCAGGCCGGAATCGTGGCCGAGTGGAGATGCCCACCTTCGCTTAACATGCCGCGGATGAATTCTGGGAAATCCGCGAGCTCCTTCGAACAGAGCTGGTCCATGGTGTAGGCGCCCAGCATGCGATAGCTCTCAAATTGCGACTCGGTGAAGAATTGATCCGCCGTGCTCTCATGCGGGAACAAGACGTTGCGTTTGAAGTATTCGTAGATGTCGCGGGGCTCGTTGCCGTAGCAGGCGGGCTTGAGGTAGATGAGAATGCCGTCAGTCCCCGGGCCGTCCACCATCGAGTAGCAAATACGCCCTAGGGCAGCGTGACGTCCCTTTTCGTTGAAGTCGTCGCTGCGCGCGTAGATGGACATGGTCTCCTTGAATTCGATGGAGATGCCGAAATCGATGCGAATTTTTCGGACTGCTTCCCCGAGATCCGCGAACGAGCATTTGGGGTCCTGCCCCGCGTCGCTTACGACAATATAATGGCAGCGACGCAGCACCATTTCGTAAAGGCCGAGGTTTTCAAAATGTCCGCCATCGGAGAGGTAGACATAAGGGCTGGTGTCGTCGGTCAAACCGAACGCTTCCGAGACGATGGGCCGAATGCTCAAGCGTGGATAGCCCAGGTAGAAAGTGTTATCTCCCCTGGGTCCGGGATTTCCCAGCCAGGCGCCGAGCCGAACGTTCAGTAGGGTGAGGATAAAGGTGACAAACGGCGAGGAATGATAACCCATGTTCGGGCTGGCGGCCGCGCCGGAAATGGTAATGGCAGTGCCAAGCGAGATGCCATCCTTGCCGCCATAGCCTGTGGCGTCGGTCTTGGTTTTGCGATAACCAACCTCTTCATCGACCGAGCCGCAATGAAGCGGTGAGGCGGTGAAACTGGTGGCCTTACGGTCCTGCCAGGCCAGTCTTTTTCCATGAACGAGGTTGAGCGCCATATTCACCACGGGGAGCAACCTCCCACCGGTGAGCTCCTTCCCACGATTTTTTTCGCTCCAAAGCTCATGCATTCGGAGGTTGTCGCTTTCGTCGAAGCCGGTGAACCGATTTTCTTTTCGTTCTTTGTGCGACGCGCCTAGATAAGCCCGGATCAGGCGGTCCCGATACATGGCGTGGAGCGAAAATTTGTTGGGGTTCACCAGATACGCGACCACAAGGGCGAAGGTGGCCAAGCCGAGCGGAAGCCAGATGAGCGCGCAGATCGGCGTGTAGAGAATGACGTTCAAATACTCCACGGTTTTACCCACCACACCGGATGGCGCCTCAAGGTCCCACGGAAATTCGAGCACGTTCCCGACGCGCTTCATGAGTAGGGTCAGGCCACTGACGATCAGGATCAGCACGACAACGGCGAAGACCAGCGCCGCGATGGTTGTCCCTTTCGAAAGAATTAGCGCGATGGGACTGGCCTTGTTGGTTTCCTTGGAATTAGCCGGAATCCCTTTGCTCAATCCGGCCAGCATCGTGATGATTCCCGCTAGGCCACCAGCTGCGATGGTGGAATAGGTCCAGGAAAGCAGGAGCGGACCAAAAACCACCAGTATGCTCACGGCTGCCCAAGCCACTGCGGCGATGAGAATCCATCCGCAAGCGCGAGCCCACCATTCGCGGTCCTCATCGCTGGTATCGCGGCTGCAAAGGCCGATGTAAATCGTGATGGCGAGGTAAAACAGCATCAAGTAGAGCGGCACGGCGAAGCAGCAATACAATTCCGCCAGGGCCAGAGGTTGAGGGAAGAGTTTTTCCGCGGCCAGCCACAAGAGCCAGCCGCCGATGGCGCCGGAGAAAAAAACCGCAATCAATTGCTTAAAGACGACCACAACAAGCTTCTTCCCGCCGATCGAAATGACGGATTTCCAGCCGCGAACAAGCTGGATCAGGAACAACGCAGTCCACGCCAAGATATGGAACCCGACCCCGAGCAGAACGAACGGCAACGAGGAATGGGTTACGCCCAGGATTGTTTGCTCCCCGATCATCCCGCCATAACGCGTGAACCACGCCCAGTGGGTCGTCATGAAGAGCGCGGACAAAAACAGGGGGGTGAGACACCAAAGCAGGAACCAACCCTGACCACAGCGCTTATGGCGCGCGGCGGGGAGACTAAGGCCCATATAGACGATAGCGACCAAGGCGAATCCCAAGCCGAGGTAAAGCGGAAGAATTGTATACGGCGTAGGTTCCATCAAAAGAACGGAAGCGTAGAGCCAGGGGACGGTGAGGGCCGCAGCGAGCAATGGCACGAAGACCAGACAAGTCAGAATGAGATTGCGCACGTAGGTGGCGACCAAGGTCCAGGTATCGGCGGATAAAAGGCCAGGGCGCGGGCTAAGATAGTTGCTGTAGCTGCGGAGATTCTGGATTTCCACTGCCTCGGGATTAGGCCGCGTTTGATCGCGCGTTTCGGCGAGATCGATCGCGACGTCGTCCAGGCCCTTCGGGGCGCGTTGAATCCAGGCCGACAGCCAACCGCCGATGTATCCGCCCCCCGAGACCGTGGAAAGATAGTGAAATTTTCCGAGCAAACCGCAACGGGCCAGGCCTTGCAGCACTCCGAGGGCAAACGTGGCGCTGCGAATTCCGCCTCCAGAAATGCAGAGGGCCGCCCGTTTTTCCCCGAGCCCATGCACTGCGGCCCAGATAGCTTCTAGATGTTCCTGTTGCTTCTTTTCCTGAGCTTCCTTCGCTTTCTCGACGTCCCGTTCCTTTTCCAGCGGCACCGGTTCTAGCGATCCCGGGGGAGGCTCCTCGTGGAGTTGCTGAAATTCCGCTGCAAGCACCTCATGGAGGTGCATCGACGCGTTCTCGTCTTTCCGCTCTGGTGGGGTTTGCGCCATAAGGGTGGCGATTTCACCGAGGGTTATCTAAGTCTTCGATAAGAAGCAAGATCGATTTTCGGGCCGCGCGTTGCTCGGGCGAGTGTGATCTTTCGAATGGCGGAAGGGGTGGGATTCGAACCCACGGTGAGTTTAACCCCACGCTCGATTTCGAGTCGAGTGCCTTAAACCGGACTCAGCCACCCTTCCTGTTGCCATTCCCGACTGCGTTCGACCTTGCGCGAGAATGGAAACACGCGCAAGCGTCCGCGCGAAAGTGCGGCATGATTTCGGTCTCGGACCGGACGTTTCGGTCGGAACTTCGAGGGTTTCAACCTGTGGTTAAGTAGCTGGCTGCGAGAGGGAAAAAATGTTACAAATTTATTCTTGCCGGCAACTATCCCTCCACTGCATGTTGTAGACCCGTTAGAGCAGCTCCCCTAGTAATTGTTGTTGGGTTGTTGGACGCAGTTAGCCGCAATTCACAACTTATTAGCTGGGCTGTTCACTATTATTCTCGTCTATTCCCAACCTTAACCGCCGCGCCGCCATGATCCAACTCAAACCCGGGATTCACCCTTCTTCGCTTAATCGTCCACGAAAATCATCCCTTCGGACCAAAAACCGCGGGAGCAAAAAGAAGAGCAGGGGTTTGCGTTTTGATCGCGTGTTCAGCGACGCGAATGTCGCGCCGTTCGACCAGATTGATTGGGAAAGGCGCACGGCGGAGATCACGGACGACAGCGGCAAGGTGATTTTCAAGCAGGAAAATATTGAGGTCCCCAAGAGTTGGAGCGCGCTCGCGACGAAAATCGCCGTCTCAAAATATTTCTATGGCGACATCGCCAACGGGACCGATCCGCATAAGGGCGGCCGCGAAACTTCGGTCCGTCAACTGGTCCATCGCGTCACGCGAACAATCGCCGATTGGGGTATTGCCGATGGATATTTCGCGAACGCGGCCGAGGCGGAGACTTTCTACGACGAATTGACCTGGCTCTGCGTAAACCAGCATGGCGCTTTCAATTCGCCGGTCTGGTTTAATGTCGGTCTGCACCATCAATACGGAATCGGCCGAGGCGCGGGACTCGGAAATTATTTCTACAATCGCGAGACCGGCCGGGCCGAACGCGCGGCGACGCAGTACGAATATCCGCAAGGCAGCGCCTGCTTCATCCAGAGCGTGGAGGACACGATGGAAGACATCATGCGGCTTGCGATGAGCGAAGCGATGCTCTTCAAATACGGCAGCGGAACGGGCAGCGATCTTTCCTCGCTGCGGAGTACGCGGGAAAAATTGAGCGGCGGCGGGAAACCGAGCGGTCCGCTTTCGTTCCTGAAAGTCTACGATCAGGTTGCGAACGTCGTGAAGAGCGGCGGCAAGACGCGGCGCGCGGCGAAGATGAACACGCTCAAAGACTGGCACCCGGACATCGAGGAGTTCATTGACGCCAAGCAGAAGGAAGAAAAGAAGGCGTGGGCGCTGATCGAGCAGGGATACGACGGAAGTTACAACGGCGACGCCTACGGCTCGGTCATGTATCAGAATGAAAATCTGAGCGTGCGCGTGAGCGACGAGTTCATGGATGCCGCGGTGGAGGATCGCGAATGGTGGACCCGGAACGTGCGCGACGGAAAACCATGCGAACGCAAAGAAGCGCGGGGGCTGCTGCGCAAGATCGCGGAAGGCACCTACATCTGTGGCGATCCTGGGATGCAATTCGATTCCACCATCCACAAATGGCATACGTGTAAGGGAACCGACCGGCAGAACTCCACGAACCCCTGCTCGGAATATCTTTTTCTCGATAACACCGCCTGCAATCTCGCTTCGCTGAACCTGATGAAGTTCAAAGGAGAGGATGGAGTGTTCGACGTGGAGCGCTTCAAGGCGGCGGCGCGCATTTACATCACGGCGCAGGAAATTTTGGTCGATAATGCGAGCTACCCGATCAAGGAAATCGCGGAGAATTCCCATATTTTCCGCACGCTCGGCCTCGGTTACGCTAATCTCGGATCGCTGATCATGAGCTATGGCTACGGCTACGATAGTGTGGAAGGCCGCGCCATTTGCGGCGCGATCACCTCGATCATGACCGGAGAGGCGTATGAGCAAAGCGCCGAGATGGCGCGCGTGATGGGACCGTTTCCCGGCTATCGGGACGCGCGTTGCAGCGGAGTACCCAAGCCAGTAGCGAAGAACAACGTCGCCCCCATGCAGGAAGTGATTGAGCTCCATCGCTCGGCCGTGAATGAAATCGCCGCGAACGAAGAATTTGCCTACTTAAAGAAGGAAGCGGCCAGAGTCTGGGATAGTGCTTCGGAGCTTGGCAAGCGGCATGGCTATCGCAACGCGCAGGTCACCGTGCTCGCTCCCACCGGCACGATCAGCTTCCTGATGGATTGCGACACGACCGGGATCGAGCCCGACATCGCGCTAGTGAAATACAAACTGCTCGCGGGCGGCGGCATGTTGAAAATCGTAAACCAGACGGTCACGCCGGCGCTGGAAAAACTCGGCTACAATTCCGAGGAGATCGAGCGCATCATCGCGCACATCGACGCCTTCGATACGATTGAGGATATCGCGGATTCAGACGGCTCGACCATTTCGTCGGGACTAAAGCCGGAGCATATCGCGATCTTTGATTGCGCGTTCAAGGCTTACAAAGGTGAGCGCAGCCTCGGCTACATGGCGCATCTCCGGATGATGGCGGCGGCGCAGCCGTTCTTGAGCGGCGCCATTTCGAAGACGGTGAACATGCCCGAGACGGCGACCGTCGACGAAATCATGAACACGTACGTCGAGGGCTGGCGGCTTGGCTTGAAGGCGATCGCGATTTATCGCGATGGCTCGAAGCGTTCCGCGCCCCTGAACACGCGCAAGACGAAAGACATGGGCGGGATCGATCACGAATCCGTCGCCACGCTCGATCGCGGCGAGTTGGAAAGCAGAATCATCGAGCTCGACGAGGAGGTCGCGTCATTGCGTGGCCGGCTCGACCAGCCCACGCGTCATCGGATGCCGGACACGCGCATGTCGTTGACGCACCGGTTCGAGATCGCGGGACACGAAGGCTACATCACGGTCGGTTTGTATGAGGATGGCCAGCCGGGCGAGCTCTTCATCACGATGTCGAAGGAAGGCAGCACGATCGGTGGGTTGATGGACACGGTCGGCACGCTCACCTCCATCGCGCTTCAGTATGGAGTGCCGTTGCAGAGCCTGGTGAAAAAATTCGCCTATCAACGCTTTGAGCCGAGCGGGTTCACGAAGAATCCCGATATCCGGAACGCGACGAGCATCACCGATTACGTATTCCGCTGGCTCGGCTGCCAGTTCATTCAGGGCTACAAGGAAGCGACTTCGCCTAACCGCGGCCAAAGCGAGTTGCCGATGAAGGAAATTCCCGAGATGGAAAAAAAGGCGATCAATCGTCCCGTTTCCGATCTGCCGCGGACGGCCGAGAAAGAATTGATCGACGTGATCACAAATCACGCGCCGAACGAGGGCAATCCGCATGTTGGGAGCAACGGCCACACCCACGCGGAGCGCGTTCAGGAGGCGCTCGGGAACATGTTCATGGATATTCTCTGCTCGCACTGCGGCAGCGATAAGGTGGTGCGCGCGGGCGCCTGCGGTGTTTGCACGGAGTGCGGCACGAGCCAGGGGTGCAGTTGAGAGTTCGCAGGACTCAGTTATAACGATGGCTTTCGATCCACCAAATTCGTTCCTTCCAGATGGTCGACCATTTTCGGATTTGATCGATCAACCAAAGGTGTCGGAGCCGCCGGCTTTATTCGCACTCAGCGCTGGCGTTGACGGATCACTGGCAACGGTGCTTAATCCGCTTTCTTCCGCGAGTTTGAAACTGACGTCATTGTCGACGTCGCCTTCATTCGGGTTCGGCGCTGGCGTTGACGGGTCGCTGCGAACGGTGCTTAATCCGCTTCCTTCCGCCAGTTTGAAGCTGACGTCATTGTCGGCGTCGCCTTCATTCTCGTTTGGCGCTGGCGTTGACGGATCGCTGGCAACGGTGCTTAATCCGGTCCCCTCCGCCAGTCTGAAACTGACATCATTGTCGGCGTCGCCTTCATTCGGGTTCGGCACTGGCGTTGACGGATCGCTGGCAACGGTGCTTAATCCGGTCCCCTCCGCCAGTCTGAAACTGACGTCATTGTCGGCGTCGCCTTCATTCTCGTTTGGCGCTGGCGTGGATGGGTCGCTGGCAACGGTGCTTAATCCGCTTCCTTCCGCCAGTTTGAAACTGACGTCATTGTCGACGTCGACTTCATTCCCCTCTGGCACTGACGCTTGGCGAATTTCTGCTCCTCTTCAACGCCCGCGTGAGTCCCCACGCGACAGAATAGAGCGACACCAAAAAGACAAATTGGAAGCATTGCTATCCAAGCTTGATCCTAATTTATGTGAGCTGTGGAGGGGCGCCCATCAGGCTGCAGCATCAAGCAATCCAGACAAGACACGCCACACGTGCGTTTCAGTCCGAGAGCTGATAACTAAGGTAATGCACGCTTTAGCTCCTACAGCGAAAGTGCTCGCATGGACTTCGGATCGGGCTCAATTCCCCAACGGCAGGCCGACGCGGCAAACCAGACTATATTACATCTGCCAATCTGTAGACGGCGGGGCGCTTTCAAATTATTTCGGAGCGAAGATCGAATCAGTGATTGCACTGATTGAAGTGCTCCAGAAAGGCACGCACGGGCTTGGTGTAAAATTTTCGCCAATCGAGTTGCAGCTAATCTTCAACGGCATCGAAGAAGTCCTTTGCAGCCTAATGGAGATCAACGACGCGTCCGAGTAGAACTCTACATTAGAATGCTTTAAGACCGCCGATTCGGTGGTGATTCATGCAATTGGAAATTTTCACGCTCTGCGACGCGGCGACGGAACACGCGGGCAAACTAAACATCATCGGGACGTTCGATGCCCTCCGCGGTCTCGAGGCGCCGATAGCGCACCCGCAATGCGCCATCGCCGGCCGGCTGCGGTTCGAGCAGATCGAAGAGGGAAATCACCGGGTCAGCCTGACCTTTGCGGATGAAGATGGGAATATCGTGATGCCGAAGTTTGACTCGACCCTGGCGGTCCACTTCGCCCCTGGCTTACGCACGGTGACCTCTCATTTCGTCATGGTCATTCAGCAGATTCGTCTGCCGAAGTTCGGCGAATACACGATCGATCTGGCGGTGGATGGCCGTCAGCTTGGTTCGCTTCCGCTGTACGTTTCGAAGGTCGAACCGGTCGCTCCATAAATTATCGGTTGTCAGTCGCGGTAGAATCCACGATTTAGTTCCGCGCATTCGCGCCCTCAGAGTCCAAGTTTGCAAAGCCGACTTTGCTCGAGACCGGGGCTGACCTTAAAGCGCACGAGCAAACCGAGTTTATGAACGAAGTAGAAATCCAGCGGCAGAAAGAAATTAAAGAAGCTGAGGAGCTGCTTTTTACCGGGCCGCAGGCGCTGGGGTTCGCCAAGGGACTGTTTCTCGGGCGCTTCGTGGCGGATTGGGCCATGCCGTATCCGCGCGTCCCCGCGGCACAACAGGCGGAGCTGGAGAAATCGCTCGCGGAGGTCCGTGAGTTCCTCGATCAAAATCTGGATCCGGTGGCGATCGATCGGACCGCGGACATTCCGCAGCATTTGATCGACGGGCTTGCGCGGGTCGGAGTGCTCGGGATGACCGCGCCGAAAGAGTACGGCGGCCGTGGATTTTCCCAGCGGGCCTACTGCAAAGTCCTCGAGGAAATTGGCGCGCGTTGCGCTTCGACGTCCGTGTTTACGAATGCGCACCATTCGATTGGCATCCGGGCTTTGCTTCTCTTCGGGACGCGCGAGCAAAAGCAAAAATGGCTGCCACCGCTCGTGACGGGTCAGCAACTGGCGGCCTTCGCGCTTACGGAAAAAGAAGCCGGTTCGGATGCAGCGAACGTCCAGACGCGGGCAGAACCGAGCGCGGATGGCACCCATTACATTTTGAATGGTGAGAAGCGCTACATCACGAATGCCTCCATCGCGCAGGTATTGACGGTGATGGCCCGGACGCCGATTCCGGGCTCGGACAAAACAGCGATCACGGCATTCCTGGTTACACCCGACATGCCGGGATTCACGATGCTTGAGCCGCGGATGGAAAAGGTCGGCATCCGCGGAACCGCGACGGGGCGCTTTGCCATGCGCGACATGGCGGTGCCGAAAGAGAACATTTTGGGACCACTTGGCAAAGGATTGAAAGTCGCTCTCACGGTCCTCGATTTCGGCCGCACCACCTTTGGCGCCTGTTGCACCGGCGCGGCGAGGACTTGTCTGCGGCTCGCGGTCGAACATGCCAACACGCGGCGGCAATTTAAGAAAACCTTGGGCGACTTCGATCTGGTGAAAAAGAAAATCGGTCGAATGGCGGCCGATATTTATGCGATGGAAGCGATGACGGCGGTGACGGCTTCGCTCATCGATCGCGGACTCGAGGATTACATGATCGAGACGGCGATGCTGAAAGTCTTCACGACGGATCGCCTGTGGGAAGCGGTTAACGACGCCTTCCAGATTCACGGCGGCTCGGCTTATTTCACGGACTCGCCGCTCGAACGAATGCTGCGTGACGCGCGCATCAACCAGATCGGCGAAGGAAGCAACGAAGTGCTCACGTCCTTCATCGCGCTCGTCGGAATGCGCGGACCGGGCATGGAATTCAAAGAGATCTACGACACCATGTTCAAGCCGTCCCGCGGCCTGGGAAAAGCCTGGACTGCCGGAATGAATCGCCTGGGCGCCGCGGTGAAAATTCCGAGCGTGCCAGTGAAGAGCGAAAGCCTGCGCGCGCAAGCCTCGCAGCTCGGCCGATTGATCTGGCGCTTTAATTTGAGCGTCAATCGGGCGCTGATCACGTATCGAGAGCCGGTCATGGACATGCAGCTGGTGCAGGAACGGATCGCCGGTGCGGCGACGGAGATGTTCGCATCCGCCTGTGTGATCAGCCGAATGGACGCGGACTTGCAAGGCATGGGCAGAAACGGTGAGGCCGCCGCCGGAAGCCACCGAGCCGCCGATCTTTTCCTGCGCCAATCATTTCACCGGATCCGGCGATTCCTCAGCGAGCTGACGGACAACGAGGACAGGGCGTTGCTGACGACGGCAAATTCGGTGCTGGGGAAAGACGATCCCGCCGGCTCAAACGGGCGCTAATTTCGGCCCCGCGCCGCGCTATGCTGGCGCAATTCTAGCTCTAAATGAGGCATGCGTCTCGCGGAGCTGGAACCTGCCGCGCCGGATCGAATTGATCTCGGCGGCAAGCGGCTACTGATTTTCATCGTTGCCTACAACGCGGAGACGACGATTGAAAAAGTTCTCGGCCGCATTCCGCACAGTTTGCAGGGTGAGGACGTCGAGATTCTGATCATCGACGATTTTTCCAAGGACGGCACTTTTGTGAACGGCCTTCGCTATCAGCAGCGAGATTCGGCCCTCAAGATCACCGTCCTCCGGACCCCGGAAAATCAGGGATACGGCGGCAACCAGAAGCTGGGTTATCGCTACGCGATCGACAATGGTTTCGATATCGTCGCGCTCGTGCACGGGGATGGCCAGTACGCGCCGGAAAAATTGCCGATGTTGCTGGCGCCTTTAACGCGGGACGAAGCCGATGCGGTCTTCGGGTCACGCATGATCGATAAACGAGCGGCGAGACAAGGCGGAATGCCGGCCTACAAATGGATCGGCAACCAGGTCTTGACGGCGTTCCAAAACCGGATGCTGGGGACGAAGCTCTCGGAGTTTCATACCGGTTACCGGCTTTATTCGACTGCCGCGCTGGCTCAGCTTCCGTTCGAGAAAAACACGAACGATTTCCACTTCGACACCGAGATCATTATCCAATTTGTGCTCGGGAAACTGCGCATCGTGGAATTGCCGATCCCGACGTATTACGGAAACGAGGTCTGCCACGTGAACGGGATGAAATATGCCTGGGACGTTTTCAAGTCCACGGTCAAGGCCCGCCTCTGCGGCATCCATCTTTTTTACGATCGGAAATTCGACGTCAAACCCGAGATCGGGAGCCATCATGACAAGCTTGCCTTTCCGTCATCGCAAACTTTTGCCGTCGAAGCGTGTGCCGCCGGCAAGAATGTCCTGCAACTTGGAATCGGCCACGCGAATGTCGCCGCCGAATTGCAGCGCCGCGGCTGTCAGGTGAACGCAATCGATTTTGCCGCGAACGAACTGGCGGAGAATTCGGACACGATTCGTTCAGCCGCGGTCCCGAGCCTGCCCGCCGACCTTCCGGCCTACGATCAGATCCTCCTGATGGATTTGGTAGAGCATTTGCACGATCCGGAGAGCTTCATGGACGCCTTGCGGAAACAGACTGCCGGTCGCCGGCCGGAGGTGATCATTACGACGGCGAACGTGGCATTTTTCGTCACGCGCATCATGCTGGCGCTCGGCCAGTTCAACTACAGCCGGAAAGGCATTCTTGGCATCGGACACCGGCGCTTGTTCACCTTCAAATCGCTACGCGATTTACTGGAACAAGCGGGCTACGAAATCCTGGAAACGCGCGGTGTTCCGGCGCCGTTCCCGCTGGCCATCGGGACAAACTTCTGGAGCAGGGCGCTCCTGAAACTGAACCAGCTCTTGCTGAAGATTTCCCGGGGCCTCTTCGCCTACCAGGTTTGTCTTCGAGCGCGGGCCCTCCCTGATTCGCGTCACTTGCTCAAGGAAACGATCTCGGGCAGCGCGAAGCTGCGCTCGCAACTTCTCGGGCGCGTCGCGTAGTTTGCTCGCTACCGCACCGGAGCCGCCTTGAGAATGTGCAAGGCGCGCAGCAGTCCTTCGGGGACGAGCTCGTAGAGCGGAAATAGGACGAAGAGTATGATGTACTGCCGCAGCTCGACCGCGCAGACGAGGGCAACGGCGCCGCACAGAATCAGCGTGCGATAGCGGGATGGCCGGGCGAAAGCAATCATCTGGCCGAAGGCGAGGAAGCGCAACGGCATGTCCCACATGTTTGCGTAACGCAGGTTCATTCCGTACTTGATGTTGCACATCACGAGGTAGCTCGCCGCAATAAAGACGAAGAGAAATAATTCCGGTTTCTGCGAGCGATCGAAACGAAAGGCCGCGCCGATTGCCAGGAGAAAGATCACCGGACTAACCAAAAGCAGATCGACCAGATAGCGGTGCCAGGGACCGTCACCAGTCAGGATGGCATAAGCGAGTTGGTAATTTTTGCTGACCGAGAGTTGATAGGTTGTCCGCAACGTTTCGAGGCCGCCCGCGAGGAAGACGAGCACCACCAAACCGAGCAACGGCCCGACAACGCCGCAGAGCAGAAGCTCGCGCGTCACCACGCCGAACGCGAGCCATCGATTCAGCACCACGATGACCAGCAAGGCGACGAGAACAAAGAACGCGTTCTCTTTCGTCAGGACCAGGCAACAAAGAGCGAAAACGAAAGCGGCGAGACGCGGCCAGTTGCCCGGCGTGCGCAAATTTTCCCAGAGCAAACAGAGGCAAAGGAGCGCCCAAAAAGTAAAGAACCCGTCGACGAGCGCATGCTGTGACATATGAATCTGGGTGGGGGCGCAGCTCATGAGTGCAGCAACGCCCAGAGCCCACGCGGGACCCTTTAATCGCCATGCGAAAATCGTCGAGAGCAGAAGGGTCAGGATACTAAAGAGCGACGCGACATTATGCAGAGCCCTGAGCGCGTCGGTGCCGAAGACTTGATGCCAAAGATAAGCCGAAAAAATGTAGAGAAAGCGAACCGGGGGGAGAATTGAGCCGGTTAGCTTTTGTTGAACTTCGATGTAGTGATCGACGATGTCGGGGTACGCGCCCAGGCCTCCGGCAATGAGGCTGTCGACGTATTGCCGGTAGAGACCCTCGTCGAATCCGATGCCATCAAATTTCGGCGCGAGATGAAGTGCTTCGAGTGAGCGAAGCGGAGCGTTCGCGCCGGAAAAAACCGGAGCAGGGATCCTGAGGAAGACGCCAAGCGCAAGGACGATGCACAATCCGGCAAGGTAGAATCTCCGATCGCGGGACGGTTCGAATGCCATGTCGGGAAGACTCTAGCAGTTCAACGGGAAACACAATGCGCGGCGCACGTTTCGCGGGGTGGAATGGTCGAATGATTCATGCGCCGTGCGCTGCCGCGCGATCCTTCGGGTAAGAGGGCGCTCCGCTGGCATGACCACTGCTCTGAATTGGGCCATGCCCACTGTCGCGCTCAGATCCCCCGCTACCCAAGGTTTCACGGTTCTGCGGAGTTCGCCGGAAATGTTCCGGGAAATCCAAAAATGCCGGGTCTGCGGAAATCGCGATCTCGCCCCCATCCTTGGTCTGGGCGAACAGTATCTCACGGGCGTATTTCCTAATACTTCCGACGCGGCGCTGAGCCGTGGCCCTCTGGAGCTGGTCGCTTGCAATACAACCGGCAATCGCAAAGCCTGCGGTCTCGTCCAGCTTCGCCAGTCCTACAACCTCGAGGAAATGTACGGCGAGAATTACGGTTACCGGTCGTCCCTGAACCAGGCCATGGTGAAACATCTTGGAGCGAAGGTGCGGCAACTGATCCAGCGTTACCCCCTTAAGACGGGGGATCTGGTGCTCGATATCGGCAGCAACGATGGAACGCTCCTGTCGTTTTATCCAGAAGAGAACATCAGTGTCGTAGGCATTGATCCCACCGCGCGGAAATTCGCCTCCTTCTACCGGAAACACATTTCGTTAATCCCTGACTTTTTCTCCGCTGAGTTGTTTCGCGAGAAATTTGGAACAAGGAGAGCGCACATCGTGACCTCGATCGCGATGTTCTACGATCTGGAGAATCCGCTCAGCTTCATGGAGGACGTCACTTCCATCCTGGAGAAGGACGGAGTCTGGCACTTCGAGATGAGTTACCTGCCGGCGATGGTCAAGACGATGGGGTACGACACCATTTGCCACGAGCATCTGGAGTACTATTCCCTGCGGCAGATCAAATGGATGACCGCCCGCTGCGGACTCAAGATTCTGAACGTGGAGTTTAACGAAACCAACGGAGGAAGCTTCGCCATAACGGTGGCGCGGCAATCCTCCTCGCATCCTGAGAATACCGCCCAGCTTGAACGGCTGCTGCGGGACGAAGAAACACAAGGCTTGGGCACCGTTGCGCAACAGCGCGCCTTCGAAGAGGCGGTCACAGGCCATAAAGAGGAACTCCTCAGCTTGTTGCATCAACTGAAGGAGCAGAAGCGTACCGTGCTCGGCTACGGAGCTTCGACCAAGGGAAACGTCCTTTTGCAGCATTGCGGAATAACGGTTGAACTGCTTCCGGCGATTGCCGAGGTGAACAAGGACAAATTCGGTTGTTTCACTCCCGGCACGAATATCCCCATCATTTCCGAGCCGGAAGCGCATGCGATGAAGCCCGACTACCTTCTCGTCCTGCCCTGGCATTTTCGAGAGAACATTCTCCAGCGCGAAAGCGCATTCCTTGAACGCGGCGGCAAGATGATTTTTCCTCTGCCATCGATCGAAATCGTGGGCGTCTGAGCCGTCGTGCGAAACGCGCTCATTATTGGCGCGGGTGGCCAGGATGGGCGCCTCCTGGCGCGGTTACTTCTGGACCGAGAGTACACGGTGCGGGGCTGGAGCCGCGGTGAACCCGCCTCGCCTGCACCGTGCGAATGCACGGTGATCGACATCCGGCAGTCTGCATTGGTCGAGGCGGAACTGCGGAAAGCGCCGCCTGATGAAATCTACTATCTGGCCGCGCTCCACCATGCGACGGAAGATGTGGTCGAATTGTCTGCGGCTGAGTTGTTGCGCTGCAGCTTTGACGTGCACGTGCTCGGGCTGCTGAACGTGCTCCAGGCCATGGAGGAATGCTGTCCGCAGACGCGACTATTTTATGCCGCTTCCTCGCATATTTTCGGCACACCGGAGTCGGATTGGCAGAACGAAGAAACTCCGCTCAGGCCGAACTCAGCGTATGGGATCTCCAAGGCAGCGGGCCTCCAGTGCTGTCAACTCTACCGCCGGCAGAAAAGGATTTTCGCCGCGGCGGGGATGCTGTTCAATCACGAGTCTTCGTTCCGTAAGACGTCGTTCCTTTCCCAAAAAATCGTGCGTGGCGCACTGCGAGCGGAACGTGATCCAGATTACAAGCTGGTGCTGGGAGATCTCGAGGCGCGCGTCGATTGGGGTTATGCGCCCGATTACGTGGACGCGATGTATCGCATTCTGCAATTACCGGAGGCAAGTGACTTCGTTGTGGCCTCCGGAGAGTTGCACACGGTGCGTGAGTTCGCGCAGGCTGCTTTCGGTGCGCTTGGCCTTGATTGGCACCTGCACGTCGAAACGGACGCCCGGTTGCTGAACAAGATTTCACATCCTCTGCGCGGCGATTCCAGCAAGCTGCGAGCCGCGACGGGATGGACGCCGACAGTGAGTTTCGTCGAACTGGTCACGGGGCTGGTGCAGGAAGCGCGAGCAACCTCTCAAACTGAGCTAGCCTCGTGATTTGCGATCCCGCCATTCTCACTGAAGCCGGAAACGCCGAGCGCATTTCTTCGAGCTCAAGCGCGCCAACTCTGGTAGCCGAGCGAAAGCGAACTCCCGGAGAACCTGAGGCTTATTTCCAAACACCTCGCAGGAAGAGAGCGCGGCCTAACGAACAAAAGAACGGACCGTTCGGAAGACCTGCGTTAACCTTTCTTGTCCTCGCGCTGCCGGCGCTGTGGGTTGGCTGGTTAATCTATCGCTTCGGAGTGGACACGCCGTGGGGAGATGAATGGGATAGTACGCGTCTGCTCGTGGAGAAGATGCAGGCCGGCACTCTCGGATTAGGCGACTTCTTCGCCTTCCATAACGAGCATAGGATTTTCTTCCCTCGCGTGCTCACATTCGCTCTCGCGAAGCTCACCCACTGGAATGTGCGCGCGGAGCTTCTGCTGATCTGGATTCTCGCTTGTGTTTGCTCGTTGAACCTTTGGCGCGTGGCACAAGTCACTGGCTGGCGAAACTCCCGCTCGCGTCATTGGCTCCTGCTCGGAACCAATGTCCTGCTCTTTTCGCCTTTGCAGTGGGAGAACCTGCTTTGGGGTTTTCAAATCGGGTTCTTTCTGCCGCTCGCGACCATGACCGCATGTCTCTGGGTCGCGCCTTCGCTCCGACGGCCCTTCGACTTTCTTGCCACGATGTTCCTTTGTCTCATCAGCACTTTCTCTATCGCAAGTGGCTTTGCTTCCTGGTTTCTTACGGCACCTCTCCTTCTGTTGTGGAATGGAAAGGCTCGAGGGCGAGGAGAGAAGGTCTGGTGGTTGATCTGGGCTACGGTCGGGGTCGCCAGCGTCTGTTTCTACTTCCGCGGGTTCGTCCGTCCGGCCGCACACCCGAGCCCGATGGTAGCGATCGAGCACCCGCTTCGCGCGATTCAATTTGTTCTCGCCTATCTCGGCAATCCCTTCTGTTCCGGGACAGCTTTTGCGCAAGCCGCCATCGCGCAAATTGCCGGTGCAACCCTCGTCATCCCGCTGCTGGTTTCTGTTGTCTACCTCTGGCGTTGCCGGCGTGATCGCATACTCCTCGCGCATGCAGTGCCTTGGCTCTCGCTCACTGCGATCGCGCTGGTGAACGGCGTTCTCACCGCATTCGGGCGTTTGGGCTTCGGAATGAACGCCGCGATTCAATCGCGCTACATCTCCTTCGCCATCCTGTGGCCGATCGGTCTGCTCTTTCTCGTTCCGCTCATCTTGCGACATTGGCACGAGCGATCTCCCTTCAAGGTGAACCACGCCCGCGTGACAATGGGATTAGTCTCGTTTGTGACCGCGCTCGCTCTTCTCTATCTCGGGGCAACGATTCAGACGTTACAATATTGGCGGGCCTTTCAGCATAATCGGCTTACCGGCAAAGCGTCGCTGTTGTTCGTCGACGTCCTCGCCGAGCCGGAAGCTTTGGTCCGGTACGTCCATTGGTCGCACTGGACGTTGAAAGCCTGGGCGGAAAACCTCGATCGTCTGGGGTATCTTCATCCGCATTTGGTGCGCTCCAATCGCGTTCGAGAAATTGCCTCCGATTCGGACGAAGCGGCGATGGGTGGATTCAATCAATTGGTCCGGACTCCGACTGGAGAACTGACCGCGTCCGGTTGGGCGATCTTGCTCGAAGGACATCGCCCCGCGGACAGTGTTCTTTTGACCTACGACAATGCCGAAGGCGAGCCGATCATTTTCGCGCGAGTCGATGTGATGCAGTCGCGGGCGGACGTAAGCGCGCAGCTGCACGATACGACCTACGAGCGTTCCGGTTGGATGAAATCGTGGAAGCCAGAGGCGCTCCCGGCGAATGCGCGCCGCATCAGCGCCTGGGCTTTCGACGCGGAAACGTGCCGCGCCTTCCCCATTGGTTCCGCCACGATGTAGCCGGCCCGCGTCAAGCGGCAGAGAAAATAGTGGCATGTTCACTGCTCAGAAAGAGGCCCGAGACTTTGGCATTAATGGTCAAATCCTGGCCAGCAGCGGAAAAGACAGATGAAATCATCCAAACTCCTGATTTTTATTCCGACCTACAATGAGGCCGGGAACGCCCAGCGTCTTTGCCGGGAGTTGATGGCACTCCAGCTCCGCGCCGATCTTCTTTTTTGCGACGATGGCTCGCCCGACGGCACCGGCGAGATCGTGGATGAACTAGCCCGGGAGTTTTCCCATGTGCGCGCGCTTCACCGCACCGGAAAGCTCGGGATCGGAAGCGCTCATCAGGAAGGCATCCGCTACGCCTATACGCACGGCTATGAGACGCTGGTGACAATGGACTGCGATTTCACTCACCAGCCAGCCGACGTCGAGCGATTACTGAAGATCGCGCATGCCAGCAGTCGGTCTGTCTGCATTGGGTCGCGCTATATGAAGCGCGACAGCCTGCCCGGTTGGAACCTGATGCGCCGCTCGCTGACCTATCTTGGTCATTTCCTGACCGTCAACCTTCTCCATCTGCCACAGGACGCGACCGGCGCGCTGCGGGTTTATCAACTTGGCGCGATTCCTCAGGAGCTTTTCGATCGTGTGCGTTCCCGTGGCTATTCCTTCTTTTTCGAGAGCCTGTTCGTGTTGCACCGCAACGGATTTGCCATTGAAGAAATGCCAATCGCGCTGCCCGCCCGCACGTATGGCAGCTCCAAGATGTGCTTGCGCGAGACCGTGCGAAGCGCCTCTCGGCTGCTCAAGCTTTACTGGGCGGCCGTTCGTCATCCCGAGAGCTTTCTGCTTACGTCGCCACTCCCGCCAATCCTCGCGGCGGAACTTCCACTGCCGGATCCTCAAGGCTGGGATACCTACTGGACCCGCGGTCAGGAGAAAAGCCGGCGGGCCTATTCCCTGATCGCGAGTGTGTATCGTCGACTCGCCATCCGGCGCAACCTGAACTATTTCATTCACAAGCATTTCTTACCAGGCGCGCAGCTCCTTCACGCTGGCTGCGGATCGGGCCAGGTCGATTCGGAGCTTTCCCGCGAAATGCGCATCACGGCCGTGGATATTTCTCTCCCCGCGCTAGAATCTTACCGGCGCAACAATCCCGGCGCCGAGGCCATCCGTCACGGCGACATTCTCCATCTGGACGCTGTGGCGGGCGGCAGCTTCGATGGGGCATATAACTTGGGCGTGGTCGAACATTTTACGCAGGACCAGATCGTCCAGATTCTGCGCGAGATGGGCCGGACCGTGAAACCGGGCGGGAAGGTGGTCATCTTCTGGCCTCACCAACGTGCCACCAGTGTTTTCGTGCTTAAGGTAATCCATCGTCTGCTCGATTTCTTTCGCCGCCGAGGTGGAGCGCAAGTGCGTTTGCATCCGCCAGAAATTTCGCTGCTCAAATCGCGCGATCAGGCGCGAGAAGTGGTGGAACGGGCGGGATTCAATCTGGTTGAGTATTACTTCGGAATGCGTGACCTACTGGTTCAAGCGGTCGTTGTCGGCTGCAAACGGTGAGCACGTCACTCTTGCCCACGCCAACCAGCGAAGCCGAAATCGAAGTGGATCCAGCCGAGCCCGCATCGGATTCGCCTGCTCTCTCCCAGGGGAGGGATGCAATGTTGTCTCTTTGGGGATGGATCACTCGTCTCGAGTGGCTGGCGGTGCTCCTGACGGCCTTGCTGGCAATTGCTCTCCACGTTCGGTTCGTCACCCACGTCGGCGGACTCTGGCGCGACGAGGCCAACAGTGTTCATCTGGCAAACTTGCCGAGCTTTGCGGACGTGTTGCATTTCCTCGACTACGATTCGTTTCCGGTGCTGTTTTTCGCCCTGCTGAGAGGGTGGTCCTCGGTGTTCGGATCAGATAACGATGCCGCCCTGCGGGCACTCGGCTGTGTTACCGGTTTCGCAGTCCTGGGAGCCCTGTGGTTCAACGCCGGCGCATTCGGAATCCGATGGCCAGTGCTCTCGCTGGCGCTGATCGGGTTGAATCCGATGCTCATCCGCTACGGCGATTCAACGCGGGCCTACGGCTTGGGAATCCTTCTCATTCTCCTTACTTTCCGCAGCTTTTGGCGTCTGGTGGATAAGCCTTCACCTCCTCAAACCAGGCGCGTCTTGGTCGCAACAGCGCTGGCGCTCCTCAGTGTCCAGTGTTTGTATTACAACTCCGTTCTTTTGCTGGCCATCGCCGCAGGAACCATCGCCGTCGCCGTGCGAACCCGAGCGTGGAGAACGGTGAGCATCGTGCTAGGCATCGGCATCCTGGCCGCCGCTTCGCTTCTGCCTTATGTGCCAATGATGCGCCGGATGCGCGAGTGGACGTTCCTCGTGAGCTATCCGGCGGATCTTGCGTGGCTGTGGAAGCGAATAGGCGAAGTGCTAGGCTCGCCGGATCCCCTGGGTATCTGGCTGTGGCTGGGTTTGTTTGTTGTTGGTCTGGGTGTGATCGCCAGCCTCACAGTTTCACGGTTTTGGCGTGGGTTCGCCCGACGGCGAACCGTTAAGGAAAATCTGCAACCGGCGTCATCCGCGGCTGTCTACCTAAACCGTGATCAGCCACCCTCCCTTCCTGATGCCGTGGTTTTTGCCGCTGTCGCGCTTATCGTGGGCGTGGTCGGATACGCAGCGTTTCTCAGGATGCTGCATTACTACACCCAACCCTGGTATTATATCACCCTTGTTGCCTTTGCCGCCTGCGCCTTGGACGTTGTCTTCGGCGGTTGGCCCATCGCTCTAAGACATCGGACCCTCCCGCTTCTTCTGCGGAGTGGTCGGCTGGCGGCTGCGCTCGCGCTGCTGTGCTTCACGGGATTGCCTAATTGGGAGGAGATGCCGGCCCGCCATACGAACGTAGACTTGCTTGCCGCCCGGCTCCGGCCTCTTGCTGCCGACGGCGATGTGATCCTGGTCCCGCGGTGGGAATGCGCGATTCCCCTGGCCCGTTACTACCATGGGCCGGCGGAGATCATTAGCCTTCCTCCCATCAACGACCACCGTTTTCATCGCTACGATCTCGTCTTGCGCCAGATGATGACAGCCGATCCACTTCATCCCGTGCTCGCGCGGTTGGAGGAAGCTCTGCGATCTGGACACCGCGTTTTTCTCGCTGGCACGTTACCTATTCCCGCAGCCGACCATCCTTTGCCCAGCCTGCCGCCAGCTTATCGGGACGCCAGCGGCGGCTGGCACGGCGGCGCCTATGATAACGTTTGGCAGCTTCAGGCCGGCCAACTGTTGAGTGCCCATGCCACGCGTGGCAGGCACATTGAGGTTCCAATACCCGGCAAAGCCCGGGTGCAAGGATTTGAGAACCTGGAACTCGGGGTCGTGGAAGGCTGGCGCTAGTCTAGGGCCGGGGAGTTTCCTGATCACTCCTACAGGCTCGACCTTCGACAGGGCCTGCTCCGCCCCATTGGCGTAGCTCCTGCTCTAGAAAGCGTGATGTCTGCGCCCGCACCCTTCTGTTCGAGCCTTTACGAGGATCTCGCGGGCCACCCGCCTCCTTTGCGCGTCCTGCCGGCACCTAATGTCCCAACATTGTTGGAGCGCCATCTCGACAAACTCCGCGCCTTCTATGAAGCGGCGCCCACGAAACCAACCGCAGGCGGCCGATTCTACCGGAAACTACTCGCCGTTTATTATCGAAATCTGATTCCCCCGGGAGCGAGCGTTTTGGAGATCGGGTGCGGCGCGGGAAACCTGCTCGAATTGCTGCCGAATCGCGACGTCGTTGGCATCGATCTTTCTGAGAATCAGGTTGTGGCGGCGCGCGCGCGTTTGCCGTATGGAAAGTTCCAGGTCATGGCTGGCGAGAATCTGGAGCTTGGCCGCAAGTTCGATTTCGTCATTCTGTCTGAAACGCTCAACTTCGCCGCCGACGTGCAGAAAGTTCTCGAGAAGGCGCACTCGGTTTCCCATGGCCGGACGCGCCTGATCTTGAATTTTCACAGCTCACTCTGGCGTCCATTGCTTGGGCTCGGAACGGCGCTCGGTCTCCGTGCCGCGCATCCGCCTTGCAATTGGCTAAGCGCAACAGACATGCGCAACATGCTCGCGCTCGCCGGCTGGGATGTGATCAAGCAACAGAGCCGGCTGCTCATGACGCTTCCGTGTCTGGGCTTGGAAAGAATCGTCAATCGCTTCTTCGCGCCGTTTCTCTCGCAGTTAGCCCTGACAGTATTTCAGATCGCGCGGCCTGCCCAAAAGGCCCACGGTCAGAAAACAGTCTCGGTCGTCATACCCGCGCGTAACGAAGCGGGGAACATTGAAGAAGCAGTGCGTCGCATGCCGCGTCTTGGCAAACACACGGAGATCATTTTCATCGAAGGAAACTCGACGGATCACACGTGGGCGGAAATTGCGCGAGTCCGGACGCAATATCCCGATCTCGATATCAAACCGATGCGCCAGACCGGCAAAGGCAAGGGCAACGCAGTTCGCGAAGCGTTCGATGTCGCCAGCGGAGAGATTCTGATGATCCTCGATGCCGATCTTACCGTGCCGCCCGAGGAACTCGGCAAATTCTACGACGTTCTCGTGTCCGGCCGAGCTGATTTTGCGAACGGAGTTCGCCTCGTCTATCCGATGGAAGACAAGGCGATGCGCTTCTGCAATCTCTGCGCGAACAAGTTCTTCGGGCTCGCTTTCAGCTGGGCGCTCGGCCAGCCGATCAAGGACACCCTTTGCGGCACCAAGGTCCTCTTCAAGACTGACTATGAGCGCATCGCGGCAAATCGCGCGCACTTCGGCGACTTCGATCCCTTCGGCGATTTCGATCTGATCTTCGGCGCGAACCATCTGCATCTCAAAATCGGCGACATCCCGATCCGCTATCGCGATCGCACCTACGGCGAAACCAACATCCAACGCTGGCGGCACGGCCTGCTTTTGCTCCGGATGCTTTTGCTCGCCGTTGCGAGAATCAAATTGATTTAGCTGGATGCCGATCAAGGTCGGACCGCGAATCTGCGGGAGAAAGCCGGCGTTTGTTGAGGACCACACAGCTTCCATGAGCACGAATCCAGCGCAAATAATGGGCTGCGTAGAAATGGAGATCTCTCCTCCAGTGCTGGACTCTCCGAACGGCAGAACTTCAACGCCAGCAATAATATCCGGCCAGTCGCTCGCACATCGTTGCCTGGCTCTTGAGTGGTCATCCATCTTCATCGCGGTCTGCTGCGGCCTTTTCTTGCTTTGCGTTCTCCTCCGCCTCAACGGGTCCTCCTCAGCGCTGTGGGCGAAAGACCTGGCCACGATCGATGAGCCGACCGGTTTGATCGCCGGTGCACCGCGCCCGACCCGCTCTGACGAATGGTTGATCTGGACTCCAGCGGCCCTCGCGCAGCTTCACCACCTGCCGCCGCTGCCGGTGAAAAATCCTGCGCTCGGAGCAGGAGCTGCTCCGCTTCTCATGAGCGTGCCGGTCCGGCATTACTCCATGCTCTTTCGGCCGCAGTTCTGGGGCTTCTTCGTTTTCGACGAGGAGCGGGGCTTCGCCTGGTTTTGGAATACGAAAATCTTCGGCCTCCTCCTTTCATTCTTTTTCCTCTTCCGAATGTTGATGAGGGGACGCGTTGCGCTCGCCGTGGTGGGGAGCGTCGCGGTAAGTTATTCGAGTTATATGCAGTGGTTCTTTTCCTGCCCTCCGATGTTGCCCGAAATGCTCGCTTCGTGGGCGCTTATGCTCCTAGCCGGCAAAATTTGCTTCGATCCGTTGCCCGTCTGGAAGAAGGCGGCGGCAGGGGTCGTCCTCGTGGGCAGCGCGATCAATTTTATTCTTTGTTGCTATCCACCGTTCGAGATTCCACTCGTCTATCTGGCGCTCATTCTATTCGGAGTGTTTCTGTGGGAGCGACGCGCTACCTCTTTTCACGGTGGCTTCGCCTGGGTCGCTGGCGCCTTGGTCGTGACCGTGGCGGTGCTGTGGCCGATCTTCTTGCAGTGCCGCTCGACCCTGGAAATCATTGCGCAGACAAGTTACCCGGGCGTTCGTCGAGCGTCCGGCGGCAATATGCCGATCGCCCACCTGTTTTCCGGAGTGCTCAATTTCTTTGAAGGAAACCGTGCTCGTCCGGCGATGTTTCAGAATGCGACCGAGGCCTCTAATTTCTTCCCTATCTGGCTGGCGGCCATCGGGAATATTTGTTGGAGGTTATGGAAGAGCCGCGGATCGGGAGGCGAACGAATGTCAACCATCTCGAGGTCAACGCCGCTCTGCCTTGGGCTCGCAGGCTACATCCTTTTTTTTAGCTTCTACGCTATCGTCGGATTTCCCGAATGGTTCTGTCGCGTTACCGCGCTGAATTTTTGCCTGGAAACCCGCGTCCGGCTGACGATCGGCATTGCCGGACTCATGCTTGCCTTCTTATCGTTAGGCGCGGACGGATTCGCACTCGTGAGGGGCCGGTCGCGCGTGATTGTTCCGGTTGTTATCGGCGGCGCAGTGCTTACTTACCTTTTGTGTATTCGAGGTGGGAATGCGGCATATCTGACGCCAGGATACGCCCTCTTGTTGATAGGAGTGACGACGCTGCTCGGTTCCCTTTATTTCTGCGCCAGAGGGATCGTGTTCGGTTGCGCCCTGGCGGGCGCGCTGCTCCTGAATAATTTTCTGGTTAATCCCATCTCGGAAGGACTGCCCGTTCTTTTGCACAGCCAGGCGTCGCGGCATATCGCGGCTATCTACAAATCTGATCCGACCGCGGGATGGGCCGTGTATGAACGAGGAACCCGCGCGCAGCTGGTCATGGCATCCGGCGCACGCGTTTTGAATGGCATGAAGAGCGTTCCTGATCTTCCTGTGTTGACCCGGCTGGACCCTGCCCAAACGAGCCGCGACATCTACAACCGTTACGCCTTCATGGTTCTCGACCTGCCTCGTCCCGGGGAAAGGACCGCTTCGTTCCAATTGCAGGGGCCGGATTGGTACCGAGCGTTCGTTAGTCCTCTCGATCAAGCAATGCGGGATCAGGGTCTGAGGTATGTTGTTTTCCCGCGCTTGCTCAAGGCCGAGGAAATGGGGACGATGACGTTGCTCGATGCGCTGCCCGCGAACCTTATCTGGATTTACAAACTTTGATTGGTCCGTTCGGTCGGCCGAGCACGCCTTTGGCCGACAGCTGCGAGCATTACTCGTCACAAGCCGCTCGCCGCAATGATCTCGTCGCTGCTCTACAAACTTAATCACGCTCCGCTTTGGCGCCGCGAGATCAACGTTTGGGAGCGACGGATCCGTGCCGCTTCACTGGATCGTCTGGTGGCCCTTGGTCTGCATCGGCTCGGTTGGATGGGCCGCAAAGAGGCGATCTTGTTGCGGAGACTCGTTAGGCCGGGCATGCAGGTTGTCGATGTGGGTGCAAACGTCGGCCTCTATTCGCTTCTGCTTGCTCGCCTGGTCGACCGAAACGGTTCGGTCCTGGCCTTTGAGCCGGAGCCAAATCTGTTCTCAACTCTCCGCGAGAATTGCGCGAGCAATAACGCGACGAACATCGTCCCTTTCCAGTGCGCGCTTGGTCGAGCGAAGGGAGTTGCGTCGTTTCACCGCTCGGCCTTTAACTCCGGAGACAATCGTCTGGGCTCCGCTTCGGTCGGGCACGATACGGTTGAGGTGAGGGTCGAGCGCTTCGACGACCTGCAGCCCGACAGCAAGCCCGATTTCGTAAAGATCGATGTGCAAGGCCATGAGCTTGCCGCCCTCTCCGGAATGGAGCGTGCGCTCGCTCCCAGCCGGAATGTGCGAGTTCTTTTCGAGTTCTCGCCGGCGGCGCTGCGGAAGGCGGGAACTGCGCCGGACCTATTGCTCGATTTCTTTCGAGAGCGTGGCTTTAAGCTTTACGAAACGGAAGGCGTGCGGCTCAAAGAGTTGCGGGAGTCGCGCCGGCTCATCTCTGATCTAAGAGGCAGGCGATATACGAACCTTCTCGCCGCGCGCGATGCGGTTGAAACCGATGATTGAAACATTCAAGAAGATTCCGGCTGCGAAGATTGCCGGAGGCGTCGCGCTCCTCAGCACGCTCCTGATCATCTATCTGCACATTATCTTTGGAATGCATGCGGGCGCCCTCTGGCGTGACGAAGTGAGCAGTCTCGAAGTCGCGACAATGCGCACCTTCGCCGAGATGTGGTCCAACCTCTGTTTCGATTCGTTTCCCGCTCTGTTTTTTGTTGTCCTCCGTCTCATAGCCGGAGTTCCGCCGACCTTGGGCGATGCCGCGTTACGGGTGTTTGGCGTTTCGATCGGGCTGTTGATTCTGGGAGTGGTTTGGCTGAACTCGCGCTGGCTGCGCCTTGGCCTTCCTCTGCTTTCGCTCGCGCTGATTGGTCTTAACCCAATGATCATCCGGTATGGCGACTCGATTCGCGCTTACGGCCTCGGTATTGCCCTGATGCTTTTGGTTTTGGGCGCGATGTGGCGCCTCGTCGAATCCTTCACCCCCGGTCGTGTGGCGATCGCCGCCGGCAGCGCAGTCCTCAGCGTCCAATGTCTCTACTATAACTCCATTCTTTTGCTGGCGATCTGCCTCGGAGCCGCTGCGGTGACAGTTCGCCGGCGACAGGTCAAAGAAACGTTGGTCGTGTTCGCGATCGGTGGAATTTCTGCCGCGACGCTGTTGCCCTACGTGCCGACAATCCAGCGGGTTCATTCGTGGAACTTCATCTGGAAAGCGCCTTTCACGCCGGGAGAATTGTGGCGCACGTTCGGCTCGCGGCTGGAGATTGCGGCCTGGATTGTTCTGTTCGCCCTGGCGCTTATCGGCGGCCTCTGGACATTGCGCCGCCAGTTCGCAGACCTCAACGACGAGGCAAAAAACGAGCGCCTTCTTTTTGGGCTCGTGACTCTCGCCGTCGGCACCGCGGGTTACGCCGGATTCATCCGTAGTCTGGGCTACCTGACTCAGCCTTGGTATTACATCGCTTTCGTGGCGTTTGCCGCCACTTGCATTGAGATCGTGCTTTCGTCCATTTGGACGAGTCAATTGTCGCTTCTCGTCCGCGGGACGTTCGCTCTTGCGATCATGTGCGTCGGTGCTTATCCAGCCTGGCAGGCGCTGCATTTTCGCCAAACCAACGTCGACGTAGTGGCCGCGCAGTTGCTAAGAGAGGCCGCACCGGAGGACTTGATTCTGATCAACAGCTGGAATTATGGCATCAGTTTCCGCCGCTATTATCACGGCGCCGCGAAATACGAAACGATCCCACCCATCGAAGATCTCCGCACGCACCGCGTCGACCTCCTGAAGCGGCAAATGATGTCGCCCGCGCCGATGACTCCAGTGCTGCAACGGATGGACGAAACTCTGCGAAGCGGTCATACGATCTGGCTCGTTGGCCGTTTGGATTTTGTTTCGCCGGGCAAGGAACCGCAGGTTGTTCCGCCCGGCTACGATGGCCCGAACGGTTGGGTCGGCGGAAATTTCTACGCAGCCTGGGCCGAGCAGGCGGGCTTTCTGGTTCAGAGCCACGCGCTTCATTTCGAACGGGTGCGCGTGCCTTTAGCTCAACCGGTCAGTCGTTATGAGAACCTGCCGCTTAGCGTCATCCACGGCTGGCGCG
>JBEEHC010000109.1:0-9339 GCA_041167205.1 Verrucomicrobiota bacterium | reverse complement strand
TTTTCACGCCCTTCAGGTGCGACGTTGCCGCCTTGATCCGGGCGGTCGTGGTTTGGAGATTGAACAACGTCCGGCCGCACGACGGACAGGCCACGTAATCGGTCTTGAAAATGCGCGACCCGGCCGCCTGCAGAATGTTGTAGCTCAAACGCAAGGCCTGCCCCGGCGCTTCCTCGCCCTGAACGAGAACCGCGTCGCCGATCCCGTCGCAGAGCAGCGCGCCGATATTGGTGGCCGCCGTGAGAAGAACGGAAAGGAAATTGCCCCCTTCGTCCTTCATCTCCGCCAATTGGACGGACTCGTCCGGCGGCGAGCTTCTTAATTCATCTTTCAACAGGATGGGGTGATGCGGCGCGATCCTTGAGGCGAGCAACCGGAACGCCGTGATGACCGGCATCGGCACGCCGTCCCGCACCGTGACGAACTGCGGCGGCGCGGATTGATTCAATCGCGCCACCGCCGCTACGTCGCGCGGATCGACTTCCACTATCCCGGCTTTTTCATAAACGATCTCCGGTTGATAATCGCCGAGCCGGTCCAGTTTGTGCGCAACCTTTTCGTAATTCGCCTGGCGCACAACGATGCGGATCAATTCGTCTCCGCCCAATTTAATCCCGCCGCGCTCGATTTTATTTGATCCCCTGCGCTCGTACTCAAATGGATTGTAGGGCAAGCGCTCCGCTTGCCCCGCACTCTCGCCCGGCAAGGTCGCCGCGGCGATCGCCCGCCCCGCAATCTCCGCCAATGCACGCGCGACCGGAATTTCGTGGATGCTGTCCTCGGTCAGCGAAACGCGGATTGTGTCTCCAATTCCATCGTGCAAAAGCGACCCGATTCCGATCGCGCTTTTGATCCGCGCATCCTCTCCTTCCCCCGCCTCGGTCACGCCGAGATGAATCGGGTAATTCCAATCCTCTCCTTCCTCGCCCAGGCGCGCAACGAGCAATCGATAGGCGTTGATCATCACCTTCGGATTGCTCGACTTCATGGAAAAAACGAAGGCGTGGTAATCGAGATCGCGCGCAATTCTCGCGAACTCGAGCGCGCTTTCGACCATCCCGAGCGGCGTGTCGCCGTAGCGGTTCATGATCCGATCGGAGAGCGAGCCGTGGTTCGTCCCGATCCGCATCGCGAGTCCGCGCTGCCGGCATAGCCTAACGAGTGGTGTGAAGCGCTCCCGGATCCGCTCCAGCTCCGCAGCGTACTGCTCGTCGGTGTACTCGACGATCTTGAACTTCTTCGAGTCGGCGTAATTCCCCGGGTTAATTCGAACTTTTTCCACCCATTTCGCCGCCTCCATGGCCGCTTCCGGTTTGAAATGAATGTCGGCTACGATCGGCACGTCGCAGCCGCGCTCGCGCAAACCGCGCACGATGTGTTCCAGGTTCGCCGAGTCCTTCACCGTCGGCGCCGTGATCCGCACGATTTCACAACCCACGGCCGCCAGCTCCATCGTCTGCGCGATCGATGCTTCGGTGTCCATCGTGTCGCACGTGATCATCGACTGGACGCGAATCGGATTCGCGCCGCCGACACCGACGCGGCCGACCATCACCTCACGGGTGATGCGACGTTGAGAAGTGGATGAAGAAGCGCGGCGCTGCATCACGCGCTCGTAACTGGCTCGACGAGCACAGCGGTCCCGTAGCACAGGACCTCCGTCACGCCTTGCATGATCTCCGTCGCGTCATAGCGCAAACCAATCACCGCGTTCGCGCCGAGGCCGCGCGCGTGTTCCAGCATGCGTTCGAGCGCGTCCTGCCGCGTCTGCTCGCAGAGATCCGTGAAGATCGAAATGTTGCCGCCGACCAATGTTTGGAGGCCCGCGCCGATCGTCCCGAAGATGGAACGCGAACGGACAACGATCCCGCGAACAACTCCGAAGCTCTTCACCACCCGATGGCCGTCGAGGGTAAAAGCGGTGGTGGTCATGGCTGAATTCATGGCCCCAATTTACATACGATTTCGGCACCGCGCACTGCCATAATGATTCCGGCCGCGGAAGCGAGTCGCGACACGATCGCGGGCTGCCCGCGGAGGCGTTACGGCGTGGACACCGGCGTTGGTTTGGCCGGCGCTGACTGGGAATCCATTTTGTCGAGCTTATTCCGGATGAACGGTAAATCCTGCGCGTCGTAAAACGTCACGTAGAGCATGTAGCCGATGATCAGCACGGCGCAGCCGGTTTGGATCAGCTCGAGCAGGCGAATGTTTACCGGTTTGCGTCGGATCGATTCAATGATCGCGAGCACAATATGTCCCCCATCCAGGACCGGGATCGGGAGCATATTCAAGATGGCGAGGTTCACATTCAGGATCACGCTAAACCAGAGCGCCAACTGCCAGCCGTTATCACTTTGGAAAAGCAGGTAGTAAATCCGGCCAATGCCGATCGGTCCGCTCAGATGCTGCAGTTTCACATCTGACTTCGGAGACGCGACAGCGCCAATCGTATTCAGGGTGCTCGTGACGCTGTTGTAGACTTGCTCGAGCGGGTTCGGACGCGCGACCGACATCCGGCCGTTCTGTTCCCATTGGATCCCGATGCGGGGTGTCTTCTCTCCGTTCAAAATTCTCGGCTGCACGGTCACATCCATCACTGTTCCGTCGCGATTCACCTGAAGCGTGATCGGCTCATTCGGATGCGACTCGATGAACTCGGCCAGCGCAATCGGATGATAGATTCGCGTCCCGTTGAAACCGGTGACCACGTCCCCGTGCTTGAGTCCGGCAGCCGCCGCAGGCGAGCCCGGCTGTACTTTGTCGATCAACGCCGTCTGCGCGGGGAGAATCATAACCTGCCGGACGCTCTTTCGGCGCCATCCGCGCGTTTCCGCCTTGATTGGAGCGACGGAAAACATCAGCACCTTGCCGGCACGTTCGACCTTGAAGGGAACCGTCGCATCCTCGCTACGGAGAACATTCCAGACCACGCTGTCGTTCATCCCGCTGAAGCGTGTGACCAGCTTGCCATCCACTTCGAGAATTCTGTCGCCTGGGAGCAGTCCCGCCTTTTCCGCCGGCGAATCCTTCTCCACATAACCGATCGTCGTGGTGAGATCCGATTCGCTCACGGGATGGCCCACCGCCCAAACGATACAGGCGAAAAACAAGGCCAGGAGCAAACTGAAAAGCGGGCCCGCGAACGCGACGATGATCTTGTCCAACGCGGAAATCGGCGGGAGCTTTGCGCGATCGACATCGACTTTGCCTTCGATGATGTCCATCGGCGCGAGCTGCGGGAGCGCGACAAAACCGCCAAATGGAATCGAGCCTAACGAATACTGCACCCCGTTGATCGTTTTCTTCCAGATCGGTTTCCCGAACCAGATGCCGAATTTTTCGATGAAGAGGCCGCGCCACCGGGCCGCCAGAAAATGGCCAAGCTCGTGGACGACGATCAAAAGATTGAAGAGGAGGACAACCTCGAGGCTAATGAAAACGACGTGAAGAGCGCGGGATAACATTTACGGATGCTTGTTTAGACCTGCGGGATTGGCCCGATGGCAGCGCTCGCTTCCGCGCGCGCCCATTGATCGGCCCGCAATATTGCATCGAGATCGGGGTGCGCAACGCTCGTGTGCCGATTCATGACTTGTTCGACCATTTGCCAGATGCGGGGAAAAGAAATCTTTCGCTCAAGGAAAGCTGAGACCGCCACTTCATTCGCCGCGTTCAAAACCGCCGGCAATGTTCCACCCGTGTCACCCGCGCGACGCGCCAGGCTCAGCGCTGGAAAATCGTCGTAGCGCGGCGTGGCGAATTCCAGCTGCCGCAGCTTCCCGAAATCAAGCGGCGGCAGGGAATTCGGAACCCGTTCCGGCCACGTCACGGCGTATTGAATTGGGAAACACATGTCCGAATGGCTGAGCTGCGCCAGGACCGACCCGTCGGCAAATTCCACCATGGAGTGCACGATGCTTTGCGGATGAATCACCACTTCCACCCGCTTCATTTCCACGCCAAAAAGCCAGTGCGCTTCAATCATCTCGAGGCCCTTGTTGAAGAGCGTGGCCGAATCGATGGTGATCTTGGGCCCCATGTTCCAAGTGGGATGACGCAGCGCCCGCTCCACCGTGATCGATTCAAACTCACCCGCCGGCGTCTCCCGAAATGGTCCGCCCGATGCCGTGAGAATCAGTCGTCTCACCTCTTCGTTGGATGTTGGATGTTGGACGTTGGACGTTGGACGTTTTCTTTGACCGTCCAGACATTGAAAGATCGCGTTGTGTTCGCTGTCGACCGGTAAAACCCTCACCCCTTTCTCCCGAGCCGTTCTCATCACGATCTCCCCCGCCATCACAAGGATCTCCTTGCTCGCCACCGCCAGATCCTTCCCCGCCTCAATCGCCGCCAGCGCCGGCCGCAGCCCACCCGTTCCGACGACTGCCACCAGCACCATCTCCGCGGCGCCGAGACACGCGATCTCAATCAATCCGCTTTCGCCCGAGAAAATTCGAGGCTGGTATTCGAGCAAACCGCGCAATTCGCTGACCTTCGATTCATCCACCAGGCAGATGGCCTCCGGCCGAACGGCATTCGCCTGGGCCGCCAGTTTTCGCGCGTTGCTGTTCGCGGCCAGACCAACGATCTCCATCCGCTCGGGGATATCGTGGGCCACTTTCAGCGCGCTCTCACCGATCGATCCGGTCGCGCCGAGAACGACAACGCGTTTTCGTCTCATCTAGAAAGCAATCGTTTCCGCTGTGCGCCCTTAGTCCAGACGAATGACCAAACGGAGATAAAAAAACAGAAGCGGCGCGGTGAAAAGCAGACTGTCGACCAGGTCCAGCGCGCCACCGATTCCAGGTAGAAGGTTTCCCGAGTCCTTCACACCTGTACTGCGCTTAACAATCGATTCCGCCAGGTCGCCGATGACCGCGGCGAACCCCAGAAGCAAGCCAAGCACCGTCGCATGCGTCCAGTTCAAGACCGAAAGATGAAGGGGCATCAACTTGAACATGCCCCAGCTCGCCAGAAGTGAGAAGGCGAGCGCTCCAAAAAAGCCTTCCCAGGTTTTCTTCGGGCTGATGTGCGGAATCAACGGATGGCGTCCGATCAAACTGCCGGTGAGATACGCGCCCATGTCGCTAAACTTGGTGATGGCGATGAGATAGAGCACGTAGAATTGGCCTGTCACCGCGCCGGCCGGCGTGCGCGGAACCACGTAAACGATTTTCGTGATGAAGTTGTACAGCCAGAGCACGTAAAGCAGCCCGAAGATCGTATAGGCCATTGTCCGCAACGGCGCGTCGTCGCGCAGACGATCGAACATTTGCCGGGTAAAAACCGTGAGCAAAAAAAACAGCAACACCGCCATTTCGAAGTCGTAGGAATGGCCGGGACCGATCCGCGAAAAATAATAAAAACTGCCGCACAACATGACGGTGCCGCAGATCATCGCGGTCACCTTGAAATTCGGCAGGCCCTTGTGATCGAGCATGCCGTAAAACTCCCAAAGCGAGAGAAGCCCGAGCGTTCCGATCAGGGCAAAAAAGGCGATCTCATAGCCGGAAAAGATGATGGCCAGCGCGATCGACCAGAGGACAAGCGTGCTGGCAAAACGAAAAATAAAAACAGAGCGCGGCGTCGATCCTTTTGGTGCGGCGACGCGCTCGAGCGTCTCGGCCATCCGCTGCACAATCCGAAATGATTTCGCCAAAGGCAAGCGCAGAAGGGGCCCTCGCCCCGCAGGAAGATCATTGCACCATCGACGCGCTCAACTATTCTCAACGCCGTGAGCAAGACGATGCAGGCACTCGTAAAACGCAGGCCCGAACCAGGGCTTGGGCTGGAGGAGGTTCCAATCCCCGAAGTAGGGCCTAACGACGTCCTCATCCGCGTCCAGAAGGCGTCGATCTGCGGCACCGACGTACATATATATAACTGGGACGCGTGGGCGCAGAAGACGATCCCGGTTCCGATGGTGATCGGACATGAATTCGTGGGCGTCATCGATCAGGTCGGCAACGCTGTCCGCGATTATGTTCCGGGCGAAACTGTCACGACGGAGGGACACATCGTTTGTGGTCATTGCCGCAACTGCCTGGCCGGGCGGCGGCATCTTTGTCCGAACACGAAAGGGATAGGTGTTAATCGTCCCGGCGGGTTCGCGGAGTATGTCTCGGTCCCGAACACAAACCTCTGGCGCTGCGATCCGAAGATCCCGCTCGACGTAATTTCCTGTTCCGACCCACTCGGCAACGCTGTGCATACCGCCCTGTCTTTTGACCTGGTGGGCGAGGATGTGCTCATTACCGGCGCGGGACCGATCGGTTGCATGGCGGTGCCGATCGCGAAGATGGCGGGTGCGCGCAAAGTCGTTATCACCGACGTGAATCCGTACCGGCTCGATCTCGCGCGCAAGATGGGCGCGACCTTGGCGATCGACGTACGCGAGCGCAATCTACAGGACGCCATGCATGAGCTCGGAATGCGCGAAGGCTTCGACGTCGGTTTGGAGATGTCCGGCAATCCGAAAGCCTTTACCGACATGCTCGACGTGATGGTGAACGGCGGCCGAATCGCGATGCTCGGCATTATGCCCGGCAGCGCCGCGATTGATTGGAACCTCGTCGTCTTCCACGGCCTGACGATCAAAGGAATTTACGGGCGCGAGATGTTTGAGACTTGGTACAAGATGACCGCGTTAATTCAAAGCGGACTTGATATTTCGCCCATCATTACCCACCGCTTCTCCTACCGGGACTTTCAGGACGGCTTCGAGCTGATGAAGTCTGGGAACTCGGGAAAAATCATTCTCGATTGGGTCGCGTAAAGTACCCTGCCGTCATCCCGAGCGGCGCAGTCGAGGCTATTCCAAACTAGCCGCCGCGGCATCCAGGCCCTGGAGTTCCAGGACCATCCGACGGATGTGGCGATAACCCTGGTGGGCTTGAAGCAGGCGCAGGCTTTCGTTCGAATCGCCCCAGCGCAAAATTTGAATCCCCTCCGCGCGCGCACCCCACGCGTTCATGGCACTGCGACTCGGCATGTAGAGATCGATCGTGTTCCGACCGGCCAGCGCCCAACCATAATCATCGATCTTGTAAACTTGCCCGGTCGAGAGAAGACGGAAGACCGTTCCTGCCGGCCAGCGCGCCCAGTCCGCGGCCGCGCTGCCGATCTGCGGTTTCGTAACGACGACCACGCGCTTTGTCCCGTGTTTCGTTTTCACCACTTTGGTCGTTCGCCGGGGCTCCATCGAGAATGGCTCGAGCGAGGCGCGAGTGTAAGACGCGCGTCGATAGTCTGATTGTTCGACGGCACTGACCGGTACCGCCCGTGGTGTGTATTCCGCGCGACGGATCGCACCGGTCGCGGCATGCAATTGGCCACCGAGCGCATTGTGATTGGTGAACTGGCGGTGATCCGCCTCGGTGTGAGTGTAAGCCGTCGTGCGGACGTTCTGGAAATCCCGCTTCATCAGCGGCGCTTCGTATTTCGGCAAAGGGGACGTCCTGGACGTCTTCGTCGAAGTGGTGCCGCAGGCGCTCAAAAAAAGCGCGGCCACCGCGAGACAGAAAAGAAAAAAATATTCCCGGTTACGCAATGGAAAAAGTTATTAACAGTTATTCACAACCCCACGCAAGAGTATTTTTTGCCGATTTTCTGCCTCCGAACAACTAATTGCGAGACCGTGGTCATTTGAGCGCAACCGCCAGAACTGACAAGGAGCGGTTCGTATGCCACAAAGCGCGCTCGAACTTTTTTGCATCACGGCCACTTTGTTCGAAGGTTCGCCATGCTCGCGGCCTTCGATCAGCAACTCGCCAACACGCTTGCGGAAATCAGGTCGCAAGGTCTCTACAAAACCGAACGAATCATTGTCAGCCCGCAGGACGCGAAGATCGAAATCACGGGTGGTCGCCACGTGCTCAATATGTGCGCGAACAACTACCTCGGGCTGGCCGATCACCCTGCGCTGATCGCAGCCGCGAAAGAAGCGCTCGACACGCATGGCTTCGGCATGGCGAGCGTCCGTTTCATCTGTGGCACTCAGGACATCCACAAGGATCTCGAAGGGTCGCTCACTAAATTTCTCGGGACCGAGGACACAATTCTCTATCCCTCGGCCTTTGATGCGAATGGCGGTTTGTTTGAGACGCTATTCGGCGCCGAGGACGCCATCATCTCAGATGAACTGAATCACGCGTCGATCATTGATGGGATCCGGCTCTGCAAAGCGCAGCGTTTTCGTTACAAACACAACGACATGGCCGATCTCGAAGCCAAGTTGCGCGAGACCAGCGGCGCGCGAGTGCGCGTGATCGCCACCGACGGCTGTTTCTCGATGGACGGAACCATCGCTGAGTTGGGCGCGATCTGCGACCTGGCCGAGAAATACCAGGCCCTCACGATGATTGATGATGCCCATGCCTCCGGCTTTCTCGGCAAGACCGGGCGCGGCACGCATGAACATCGGGGCGTGATGGGGAAGATCGACATTATTACCGGGACGCTCGGGAAAGCGCTCGGCGGCGCGAGTGGCGGCTTCACCAGCGGCCGCAAACGGATCGTTGAACTGCTCCGGCAACGATCGCGTCCCTACCTTTTTTCCAACACGGTTGCGCCACCGATCGTGGCTGCGTCGATCAAGGCGCTCGAGCTGCTGACCAGCTCCACCTCGTTGCGAGATAAACTGGAAGAAAACACGAAGTTCTTTCGCGCGGCCTTGACGGAACGCGGCCTAACGATCAAACCGGGCACGCACCCGATCGTCCCCATTATGCTCGGCGACGCCACGCTCTCGCAAAAATTCGCGGCGCGGATGTTGGAGAAGGGCGTTTACGTTATCGGCTTTTTCTACCCCGTCGTGCCGCACGGGACGGCGCGCGTTCGGACGCAGGTCTCGGCCGCGCATTCGCGGGAAGATCTGGAGTTCGCCGTGAACGCGTTTGCGGAAACGAACGACGAGTTGAAGCAGTGACTCTTGGGACTCCGTCTCAGACGCAGAACGAGCCGACCGCCGAATGTTGTCATCCTGAGCGGAGCGAAGCGGAGTCGAAGGATCTCTCGCCTGTGCGAGGGCGCCCCAGCGCGCCCGAGATCCTCGCTAACGCTCGCGAAAGCTAGAGGTCCCTCGACTGCGCTCGGGATGACAACAATTTAGCTGGCGTGCAAGGCGATGTTCGAGCCGACCCAGGTTTTTTCCTTGTTGAAATCGACCCCCATCATTTTGCCCTGGCTCATCCGCACGAGATTGTTCACTAGGACCGGCTCGCCCCCGTCCGGCCAGATAAACATCATTCGGATTTCCGCTTTCGATTTTTGGCCGTCGATCGTAGGGACAAATTCCGCGTAGGTGACTTTCTTCTGCAAAATCCATTCATGCGGCTT
>JBEEHC010000108.1:0-16635 GCA_041167205.1 Verrucomicrobiota bacterium | reverse complement strand
ATAGAAGAATAGAATTCCAAGAATCAGATAGACCGAGAGGAGTTGAACGCCCTCGATCCAGTTCGTTTCCCCATCGCCGCTGATCTGAAAGATAATGTAAACTGACGCCACCACGGCGAAAATCTCTGGCAGCGAAAACTCAAGATTCATTGGTCGCCCGAAGCAGTAGGAAAGAAAGACCAGCACTGGCGCGACGAAGAGCGCGATCTGGAGACTGGATCCGATCGCGATCCCCACGCTCAGATCCATCTTGTTTTTCAACGCCATCACGACGGCCGTCGAGTGTTCCGCCGCGTTGCCAACGATCGCGACCACGATCACGCCAACGAAAACCTCGGTGACACCGAGCGAGGTGCGCACGCTCTCGATGGTCCCGACCAGAAACTCCGAAAGCAACGCCACGACTCCGGTCGCGAGCAACAGAATCGCTATCGCTTTGCTCCGGCTCCAGTGCTCCACCTCCTCTTCCAGCTCTCCCTCGCACCCGATGAAGAAGTGCTTGTGCGTCTTGAGGGTGAACGCGAGCACGCAGATGTAGGTGAGGAAAAGCACAATCGCGATGCCTAACGAGAGCCGGTGCTCCACGTCGGGACTCCAACCGCCTGGACTGGCCGCGGCGGACATGTGAAAAACGGTCGGGATGATCAAAGCGATCGCGGCCAGAGATAGCGAAATCACCGAAGTGCGCGCGGCGGTCTTGTTGAAGCGCTGCTCTTTGTGCTTCGCCCCGCCCAGCAGGATGGAGAGGCCGAGCACGAGCAGAATATTGCCGATGATCGATCCCGTGATCGACGCCTTCACCACATTGGTGAGTCCTTTGGACAGGGCGATGCCGGCAATGATCAGCTCCGCGGCATTCCCAAAAGTAGCGTTCAACAATCCGCCCAGCCCTGCGCCCACTCGGGCCGCGATCTCCTCGGTCGCGCGTCCGATCCAACCCGCCACGGGCACGATCGCGATGGCCGAGCAAATGAAGAGCGCGGTCGGGTTCGAGAGACCCGGCCAGAAGCGCAGGACCAAAGCGATCGGGACAAAAATGAGAAGCCAATTCAGCGATGGTTTCATGTTCGAGACATCACAGCGTCCAGATTCTCGACAGCGTGCAGCGCAACGGCGAGAATGGAAAGAGCGCAATGAAGATGGAGAAGCAGGCCGAGTCGATCATGGAGAATGCCGCGCGGAGTATTGTTCGCAAGCTTCGCGCTGCCGGGCATGTGGCGTACTACGCAGGCGGGTCGGTGCGTGATCTCTTGCGCGGGCAGATACCGAAGGACATCGACGTCGCAACGGACGCGCGGCCGGAAGCGGTGCAGAAAATGTTTCCACGGACGTACGCGGTGGGCGCGCACTTCGGCGTGATCGTTGTTCTTGAAGACGGGCTTCAATTCGAGGTCGCGACCTTTCGTTCCGACGGCGCTTATCTCGATGGCCGGCGGCCAACCGAAGTGCATTTCGCGACGGCAGAAGAGGACGCGGCACGCCGCGATTTCACGATCAACGGGATGTTCTTCGACCCGGAAGCGAATGAAGTTATCGACTTCGTGGGCGGGCGGGGGGACCTGGACGCGCGGCTGATCCGCGCGATCGGCGACCCCGCGCAACGCTTCGCGGAAGATCGGCTACGGATATTGCGCGCGGTGCGGTTCGCAACCGTGCTCGGGTTCGAGATTGAGCCTGCGACGTGGGATGCGGTCGTGGCTCACGCGCCTTCGATTAATGAGATCAGTGCGGAGCGAGTCCGCGAGGAGCTGGTGCGCATTTTCATGTCGCCTCAACGCGTTCGCGGTTGGGATTTGCTCGACGCGAGCGGATTGATGGGAGCCGTTCTGCCGGAAGTAGCGGCGATGAAAGGCTGCGAGCAACCGCCGCAATTCCATCCCGAAGGCGACGTTTTCAAGCATACGCGGATCATGCTGGACCTCTTGCCGCAGGAAGCGTCGCTTCCGCTGGTCTTCAGCGTCCTCTTTCACGATATCGGGAAACCGCCGACTTCGTCTGTCGATGAGAGCGGCCGCATCCGTTTCAACGGGCATGATCGCATCGGCGCCGAGATGACAGAAGCGGTCATGCAGCGGCTGCGATTTTCCCGCGCCGAGATTGACGCGACCGTGGAAGCAGTTCGCCAGCATATGGTGTTCAAGGACGTGCCGAACATGCGCGTGGCGAAGCTGAAGCGCTTCATGGCGCGGCCAACATTTGCCGACGAGCTGGAACTGCATCGAGTCGATTGCGCGAGCAGCCATGGGATGATGGACAATTATGATTTCCTGCGGCAGAAGCGGGAGGAATTCGCGAATGAGCCGATCATTCCACCGCCATTGGTGCGCGGCGATGATCTGCTTGCGCTGGGATTGAAGCCGGGACCGAAGATTGGTGAAATCCTCGAGGCGGTGGAGACGCGGCAATTGGAAGGAGCGCTACGCGATCGGGAGGAGGCGCTTGCGTGGGTGATGCAGGAGTACTCGTTAGGCGAGGAAGGGAGGGGGAAACGTCCAACGTCCAACGTCCAACATCCAACGAAGAGGACGGCGAAAAGGGTCGCTAGACGCTCATTTACGTCATCCCTTTCTTCCAATCAATGTTGGACGTTGAGCGCGAGACGTTGGACGTTCGATAGCATCTTCTCATGAGAATCTTGATGATCAGCGCCGAAGGCCCGCCGCTTGCGCGGGCGACGGCGCTCGTGGACGTGCTGGAAGCGTTGCCTCGCGAACTACGTGCGCGCCAGCATGAGGTCGGCATCGCGATGCCATACTACCGGGAGATCCGGGAAAACGGCGCTTTCGTGGCAAAAGATACCGGAATTACCGTGGATGTCCGCGTCGGCGAAAAGAACTATGTGGCGGAGTTTCTGGAAGGCCGGACATCCGGCGGGGTCCAGACTTTCTTCGTCCGCTGCGACGAGTTTTTCGATCGCGCGGGGATTTACGGGGAGCATGGCACGCCCTACGAAGATAACGCCGCGCGATTCATTTTCTTTTGCAAAGCGGCGCTGGAGTTGGCGCGCCGAATGACTCCGACGCCACAGATCCTGCACGTGCACGATTGGGCTGCGGCGCTCGTGCCCGTGCTGGTGCGCCATCTGCAATTGCCTTTCGCGACCGTTCTCACGATTCATCATCTCGCGGAACAAGGCAGCTTCTGGGGGCTTGATTTCGATCTGACTAATCTTCCCGAGCGGTATTTCAAGCCGCGCGGTGTCGAGTTCTTCGGCCGGTTGAACCTGCTCAAGGGCGGGATTCTCTTCGCGGACAAGATCACCACCGTCAGTGAGCGTTATCGCCGTGAGATGCTGAGTTTCGGCGGCGGGCTCGGGCTCGACATCGTTCTGCGCGAACACGCGCATCGGCTCGTTGGGATTTTGAATGGCGCCGACTACGAACGTTGGAACCCGGCGACGGATAACTTGCTGCCTCAACAGTTCGGAGCCGGCTACCCGGAAGGCAAAGCGATCTGTCGTAATCTGCTGCTCGACGCGCTGGCGCTTGCGCCCGCGCCAGCAGGACCGGTTTTCGGAATGGTGACGCGCCTTGTCCCGGAAAAAGGATTCGATCTGCTGATGCCGTTGCTCGATCGGCTGCTTTCGGATGATGTCCGGTTGATCATTCTGGGCGAAGGCGATCCGGGATATGAGACCGCACTCGCCATCGCGGCCAGAAAGTATCCGATGAAGTTTGCCTATCGCAGAAACTACGACGAGGCGCTGGCCCACCTAATCGAAGCCGGCACCGACGTAACGCTGATCCCGTCGCGGATCGAGCCAAGCGGCTTGAGTGCGATGTACAGTTTGAAATATGGAGCCCTCCCGGTGGCTCGGGCGACGGGTGGGATCCAGGAGATCATCGAGGATTACGATCCGACTTTGGACATCGGCTACGGATTTCTCTGCTACGAGAATACGCCGGACGCATTTTGGGATTCGATCAAACGTGCTCGGGAGATTTTCCACGACAAGCCTTTATGGGCGGCGCTCGTGGAGCGGGCCATGTCGCGTGATTTTTCCTGGGCAGCCGTGGCGGAGCTTTACGAAGTCCTCTACGCCCAGCTGGTTCTAGCGCGAGCCGCCTAGCGGCTGGCTTGAGCAATGGCTCGCCTCAGGTACAAGCGCCAGCCTGAGCCGGAGAAGGCGGACGCGGAATACCACCACAATGTCTATGTGATTTTGCTCGACGCGAAAACGGCGCGGCATCGCTCGATTCTGCGAATGAACCCGAAACGCGATCCGGCGAAGCCGTGTGTGTATGTCGGAATGAGCGGCTTGCCGCCCGAACATCGCTTTGAAAATCATAAGCACGGCTACAAGGCGGCGTGGGTGGTGGAAAAATATGGCGTTCGGTTGATGCCGGAGCTCTACGCGCATCTCAACCCGATGCCGTACGAGGCCGCGCTGCAAATGGAGCTGGAACTTGCCGAAGACCTGCGCAACGAAGGTTACACGGTGACCGGCGGACATTGAGCCGGCAAACAGCGTGTCATCCCGAGGCTGGCGCAGCGCGCCGAGGGACCCCGCATCCGAAGTTGACCGCGCCCTTGTAATAGCGTGCTGCGATTTGCAGTTGCGAGGTCCCTCGCCGTCTGCGCGGCTCGGGATGACATGTTAATCACGGCCAACTCGTTGGCCCCGGCTAACGTCTTTTCGTTTACCGAATAAACGGTGGGATCTCCCGTCCAACCCAGCTCTGAAAACAGAAACCAGCGTCCAGCTTTTGGAGCCACTGCGATACCAGCCTGGCCGGGCGGAGCCAGCGACGAGGCCTTGCAATCGCGAGCGCTTTCCTGTCTCCTGTGCGGTTCGGCAGCCGGTCGCAATGAATCCCAAGCCCAGCGCACTCAGACCATTGCTGGCGGGGTTGTTCGTCACCCTGGCGCAGATTTTCGTCGCCGTCGTGCTCCTGGCGCCGGAAGGCACGCTTTCCTTTCGTTACGACACGCTCATCCAGCACGATAGCTACTGGTTCGCGAACATCATCGATCGCGGTTACGACACCACCGTTCCGCCAATCAATCACAAGATGATGGAAGTCTCCAATGTGGCGTTTTTCCCGGCTTATCCGGCCCTCGCGGCGCTGCTCCATTATGGCCTGCGCCTTAGCACGCACGACGCGCTGCTCATCACGGCCCAGACCGCGGCCTGGGGTTTCTGGAGTTATTTTTTCCTCTTCTGCAATCGCTGGAATATTTCGCCGCTCCTCCAATTTTTGGGAGCGCTCGGTATTGTGGCGCATCCGGCAGCCTTTTTTCTTGTCGCCGGTTATTCGGAGTCGCTTTTCATGATGGCGCTCTTCGGCTTCATGTATTGGAGCAGTGCCGAAGGCCGCGCCGCGAAATTTCTGGCGCTGCTTCATGGTTTTGTCATGTCGGCCACGCGGATTGTGGGCATTCCCTGCGCGGCGTTTCCTGTTGTGCGCGCAGTTGTCCAGAACGGGTGGCGCGGCCTGAGCGACGCTGGTTCCTGGCCGCGGCGATTTGCTCCGGCCATTGCCGTGACGCTGGGCGCAACCCTGGGAGCGGCGAGCTTCTTCCTCTACTGTTTCGTGCGCTGGGGACGTTGGGATCTCTACATGCTGACGCAGCAAGCCGGGTGGGCGATCGCGCCCGACTATCTCGCGATCTTCAAGGGCGCGAGCTATCGCTGGCTCATTCCCGCCCTGAAAGACCCGACGCAGGCCAGCCAGATGGCGATGACGCTTGGGGCCGCGCTTTTCGTCGCGGTCGTGCTCTGCGAGCTGCTGCCGGCGATCCGCCGCAGCGCGACTTGGAAGGTACGAATCGGTTTCTATTTCTGCGCGGCGATCGTTTACTACATCTCGGTCAGCGGCGTGGCGTGCGTGCAGATGGAGAGCATGTTGCGCTACGAATTCTGCGTGCATGCGTTAATCGTGCTGGCGTTTGTGCATTTCCTGCATCAGTTGCGCACGCCGCCGCCGCTGGTGCGTGCCTTCGGCCTGGCGGCAATTGGGCTTCTCAGTGCCGCCGGGCTGGCTATACAAGGTTGGTACGTCTGGAATTTTACTCGGGGTAGCTGGGTGGCTTAAGAAAAATATGAAAACTGACGTAGCGATTATTGGCGCCGGGCCGGCTGGATTGACGGCAGCGTACCTCCTTTCGAAGAACAACGTGGAGGTCACCGTCCTGGAAGCCGATCCGGTCTACGTGGGCGGCATTTCGCGCACCGCCACCTACAAAGGTTTTCACTTCGATATTGGTGGGCACCGCTTCTTCTCGAAATCGAAAGCGGTCGAGGATTTCTGGACGGAGATTTTGCCTAACGACATGCTTGATCGGCCGCGCTCCTCGCGCATTTTTTACGGCGGAAAGTTTTTCGCTTATCCGCTGAAAGCATTCGAGGCGCTGACCAAGCTTGGTGTCCTGAAGTCGATCCTTTGCGTCCTCTCCTGGCTCAAGGCGCAGCTTTTCCCAGTGCGTAATCCGAGCAACTTCGAAGATTGGGTAAGCAACCAGTTCGGCAAACGTCTCTTCAACACCTTCTTCAAGAGTTACACCGAGAAAGTATGGGGGATGAGTTGCAAGGACATTTCCGCTGATTGGGCCGCCCAACGCATCAAGGGCCTGTCGTTAGGTAGCGCGATCAAAAATGCGCTTTTTCCACAGCGCCAGGCCAAGGACAAAACGAAAGTAATCAAGACCCTGATCAACTCGTTTAAGTATCCGCGCAAAGGTCCGGGCATGATGTGGGAAGCCTGCGCCGCAAAGACGACGGCCATGGGCGGCCAGATCGAGATGGGCAGCAAAGTGACCGGGTGTGTTTACGACGAGACAAACGAAACCTGGGAGCTTCGTTACCAGGACCAGGACGGCCGCACCCAAACGATCGAGGCCCAGCACGTGATTTCGTCGGCACCGATGCGGGAACTGGCTCGCGGTTTGACCCCGCCCGTCTCCGAGCGCGCGAAACATGCCGCCAACAGCCTCAAGTACCGCGACTTCCTCACGGTCATGCTGATTCTCAAGGAACGGCATATGTTCGATGACAACTGGATCTACATTCACGACCCGAGCGTCCAGGTCGGCCGCATCCAAAACTTCCGTTCGTGGTCACCCGAGATGGTGCCGGACCCGGACAAAGCTTGTTACGGTCTCGAATATTTCTGTTTCGAACACGACGGACTCTGGGATTCGTCTGACGCGGACCTGATTGAGCTCGCGAAGAAGGAACTGATGCAAATCGGTCTGGCGCAGGAGGGCGATGTCATCGATGGCTGCGTGGTTCGGCAGAAAAAAGCCTATCCGGTTTACGATGACGACTACGCGCGGCACGTGACGACGATTCGCGACGAAATCGAGGAGCGTTATCCGAACCTCCATCTCGTCGGCCGCAACGGCATGCACAAATACAACAACCAGGATCATGCGATGATGACCGCAATGTTGTGCGTGGAAAATATTCTGGCCGACACCAAGCTCTACGATCTCTGGCAGGTGAACGGTGATGCCGAATATCACGAAGCCGGTGAGGCTGCCGCCGAAGAGACGGAAGGAACGGCGCTTCGCCATGTGCCGACGAGAGTGACGGGTACGCCCGAGTTGGCTTCCGAACAGACCGGGTAACTAGGGGCACGCTCTCTCGCGAGATCGTTTGTCGCTTACCGGACGCGGCTCGCTATTCGGCGAACGCTTCCACCGGCGGACAGGAGCACATGAGGTTGCGATCGCCGTAAACGCTGTCGATCCGGGAGACGGCGGGCCAGAATTTGAATTCACGCGTCCACTGAGCCGGATACGCAGCCTGTTCCCGCGAGTAGGGCCGGTCCCATTTATCCGAGATAACTTGCTGCGCGGTGTGCGGAGCATTTTTCAAAACGTTGTTCTGGCGGTCGGCGCTTCCCGATACCACCGCCTCGATCTCGGCGTGGATCGAAATCATCGCGTCGCAAAAGCGATCGATCTCCGCTTTCGACTCGCTCTCGGTCGGCTCGACCATCATCGTTCCGGCCACCGGAAACGAGACCGTCGGCGCGTGAAATCCGTAATCCATCAGGCGTTTGGCCACGTCTTCCACTTCAACGCCGGCGCTTTTCCACTGGCGCAAATCCAGGATGCACTCGTGCGCGACAAGACCGCGCTTGCCTTTAAAAAGGACTGGGAAATATCGATCGAGCCGCTTGGCGATGTAGTTCGCGCTCAGGATCGCAATCTTGGTCGCTTCAGTCAGTCCTTCGCCGCCCATCATGCGGATGTACATCCACGAAATAGTCAGAATGCTGGCGCTGCCATAGGGAGCGGCCACGACTGGGCCAACGCCATTGTGGATTTCGGATTGCGGATCTCGGATGGCCGAGAGAGCCGGTAGAAACTTTACGAGGTGCGCGCCGACGCCAATCGGCCCGACCCCGGGGCCGCCGCCGCCGTGCGGGATGCAAAAAGTCTTGTGCAAATTCAGGTGGCAAACATCCGCGCCCATATCGCCGGGCCGGCAGAGACCGACCTGCGCATTCATGTTCGCGCCATCCATGTAAACCTGGCCACCGTACGCGTGAACGATTTCGCAAATCTCGCGGATGGTCGTTTCGAACACGCCGTGCGTGGAGGGATAAGTGACCATCAATGCCGCGAGAGCGGTCTTGTGCGTATCGGCTTTTGCGCGCAGATCGGCGAGGTCGATATCGCCATCTTTCAGGCAGGCCACCGGCACGACTTTGAACCCCGCCATGACCGCGCTCGCGGGATTGGTCCCGTGAGCGGAAGTGGGGATGAGGCAGACCTTCCGGTGCGCTTCGCCCCGCGAGGCGTGATACTCGCGAATCGCGAGCAGTCCGGCGTATTCGCCTTGCGAGCCGGCGTTCGGCTGGAGCGAGACCGCCGCGAAACCGGTGATTTCGGCCAGCCAGTTTCCGAGTTGATCGCACATTTCGCGGTAACCGATTGTTTGCTCATCGGGTGAAAATGGATGCAGTTTGGCAAACTCCGGCCACGAGATCGGAAACATCTCCGCGGTCGCATTCAATTTCATCGTGCACGACCCGAGCGGGATCATCGAAGTCGTGAGCGAAAGATCGCGCGATTCGAGTCTGCGGAGATAACGAAGCATCTCTGTCTCCGTGTGGTGGGTGTTGAACACGGGGTGCGTTAGATATTCCGAGGACCTAATGGCGGATTCGGGAATGGAGGATCGTGGTTTTTCTTCGATGACGGGCGCAGAGTGTGAGTTGCCCTCGAAAATCTGCCAAAGCATTTCGAGATCGTTTTCCGACGTGGTTTCATCAAGGGAAACGCCGAAAGCGTTGCCGGTTAATTCTCGCAGGTTACAACCATGCTTTGCCGCGAGTTCCTGGAATTTTTGCGCGTCCCTGTAGCCTAACTCCACCCGGACCGTATCGAAGAATTCTTCATGACCCACTTCGAAGCCGCGGCTTCTCAATCCGTCGGCAAATCGGCTCGCCAGGTCATTGATCCTCTCCGCGATGGCGCGCAATCCACGTGGACCATGATAAACCGCATACATCGACGCGATCACCGCCAAGAGCACTTGCGCTGTGCAGATATTGCTGGTCGCCTTGTCGCGTCGGATGTGTTGTTCGCGTGTCTGGAGCGCGAGCCGGTATCCCGGCCGGCCCGTGGTATCGTGCGAGACGCCGACGAGCCGGCCCGGCATGTGGCGCTTGTAAGCGTCGCGTGTCGCAAAGTACGCGGCGTGCGGTCCGCCGAAACCGAGTGGCACCCCGAAACGCTGTGTGCTGCCCACGGCGACGTCTGCGCCGATTTCGCCCGGAGGCTTCAATAGAGTAAGCGCCAGAATGTCGGCCGCGACGACAAGGAGAGCGCCCGCGTCGTGCGCAGCTTTTGCGAAGGGCTCGTAATCGAAAATCGCCCCATCGGTCGCGGGATATTGGACGAGAGCGCCAAAAACCGTGTCGCCGAATGTGAATTGCGAAAAATCTCCGACCACCACCTCGATGCCGAGAGGTTTCGCGCGGGTCTGAATAACCTCGATCGTCTGAGGGTGACAATCGTTTGCGACAAAGAAAGTGTTCCGGTCAGTTGCAACCGCCTGGCACAGCGTCATCGCTTCGGCGGCGGCGGTGGCTTCATCGAGAAGTGACGCGTTCGCGATGTCGAGCGCCGTCAGGTCGGTAATCATGGTTTGGAAGTTCAAGAGCGCTTCGAGCCGGCCTTGGGCGATTTCGGCCTGGTAGGGGGTGTAGGCGGTATACCAACCGGGATTTTCGAGAATGTTCCGCTGAATGACCGGAGGGGTGATGGTGTCGGAATAGCCGGCGCCGATAAACGAACGGGCGACGATATTTTTCTTCGCTAATCCGCGAAGTTCGGAGAGCGCGTCCCACTCCGACGCCGGATGGGGCAAATCCAGCGGCCGATGGAAACGAATGTTTTTCGGAACGGTCGTGTCGATCAACGCGTCGAGATTTTCGAAGCCGATTTCCGAAAGCATTGCCGAGCGCGCCTGCTGATTGGGCCCGATATGCCGTCGTGCGAACGAATCGAAGCGGTCTTTTTCCCGTGCCAGAGGTGTGTGTTGCTTTCGTCCAGATTCAGCGTTTTTCGCGGGCGAGTCCGTTTCGGCTGTGGGCATTGGCAAAACTACGGAGTGCTTCTGCGCGTTCAAGCGAAAGCGATTCGATGGACGGGAAGCGCGAACCTAAGACCAAGGAGAGGCGGTTTGAAACCGCTTTTTTTGTTGGATCGGCGGTTGAAAACCGCCGCTCCTTGAGGCGCTACAGCTTCGCCGCTGGCTGAAAACAGATCGCTTCGCCGGGCCAAGGGTGGGTTATGGGAGTGCGTCGAGTCACCTTGAAGCCGGCCCTTTCAAACACGCCAATCAGTTCGTCGATGTTCTTCCAAAAAAAGCTTTCGAAGAATCCCGGGTTCACGCCTTGATCGCGGCCTTGCACTGCTTCGACAATAAGCAGGCCCTCCGGTTTCAAGACTTTCAAGACCTCCTTCGCGATTCGATCGATATCGAAGGCGTGATCGAGCGAATTCGTATAGACGATGTCCACGGATTTGGGCGCGAATTGCAAATCGTGGAAATCCCCTTGGACCACATATCGATTCTCCTTTCCCGGATTAAGATCTATTCCGATCGCGAAACAGCCGAGATCGAGAAACGCCTTCACCTCGGTCCCGATCCGTGCCGCCAGGCAAAGGACGGTCCTGCCCTGCCAGGCAACATTCATTGCGGCCAACCGTTCGCGCAGCGCCGTCCGGAATTCAGTGTCGTAGTTCGCAAAGTCGTGGGTTTCGAGCTTCGCCTTTTGATGTTCCAAATACGCGTCGTAGGAATCGTAACTGCGGTTTTGAAACGCGCTTTTCGTGTTCCAAATTTCACCAAATTTGCGAAAGAGCACGCGTTTGCGGACGGAGCGCTTCACTCTGGCGAAGAATCGAAGCGGATCGAAGCCGCGCTTTTCTTTCCCGCTCATCAGGATCTGGATCCCCGGAGGCGCTATCTCGAATCGTAGGTCTCGACGCCGTGCTCTTTTAGCAGGCCACGCAGTTCCATCAGATGTTGCCGATCTCGAGTCTCAACTGTGCACAAGACGTGGACGGCGGAGACGTCGGCACCAGCGAAGGCGCGATCGTGGACTACCTGTTTGACGCTGGCACCGGTCGAAGCAATTTGGGCGGTGAGATCGGCCAACCCGCCTGGCCGATCGCTGATCATGGCAGTGAACCGGCAGAGGCGACCGTCGGCGACCAGGCCGCGTTCGACCACGCGACTCAAAACATTCGGATCAATATTGCCTCCGCTGAGGAGAAGGACGACACGCTTGCGGGCCAATTCGGGCAGTTGGCCGGAGAGGCAAGCGGCGAGTGGCGTGGCGGCCGCCCCCTCTACTACACCTTTCTCCAACTCGACGATCCGCAAAACGGAGACCGCTATTTGTTCCTCCGCGACGGTCACCGTGCGATCCACGCGGGGAGCGGCGATTTCGAAGGCGTTACTGCCGACTTGCGCGATGGCGAGACCGTCCGCGAGCGTCGGCTGAGGGACAATTGGGACCGGCTTGCCTGCCCGTATCGCCGCCGAAAAACTGGCGACGTGTTCCGCTTCGACTGCGATAATCTTCGTGCTCGGACGCAAACTCTTTACCGCCAGCGAAACGCCGGCGAGCAGGCCTCCACCGCCCACCGGCACGATGACGGCATCGAGATCGGGCACTTGCTCGACGATTTCGAGCCCCAACGTGCCTTGGCCAGCGATAATGGCTGGATCATCATAGCCATCAATGTAGGCCAGGCCGCGTTCTTTACCGATCTCGTGCGCATGCGCCTTCGCCTCGGCGAAATCTTTTCCGTGCAAGATGACGGTGGCGCCGAGCTTCTGGCAATTACCGATCTTGATTAGCGGAGCATGTTTCGGCATCACGACCGTCGCCGGAATGCCGAGCAACTTGCCTTGATAGGCGAGGGCCTGGGCATGATTGCCGGCGGAGGCCGCGATCACGCCGCGCTTTTGTTGCTCCGGCGGCAATTGCGCGAGAGCGTTGCGCGCGCCGCGTTCCTTGAAGCTGCCGGTGCGCTGCAAGTTCTCGAGCTTGCAAAAAATCTCCATGCCCGTGATCTCGCTCAACGGAATCGAAGGCTGGCAGGGAGAATAATAAACCGCGCCGTCAATTCTCTTCCGCGCGTCTTCGATGTCTCTCAATGTGATCACGCGATGGTTAATATACCTCACGACGGAGAGCAGCAATGTTTTGAATGGGTGCGGTCGGGGCAGTCTGTCGGAATCTTCCTCTACCGCTTCCTTTTCCTCTGCATTCCTTTGAATCAAAGATTAAGAGGAAGACCGCCGAACTTTCGGGCGATTGCTCAATCGCACCTGCCTGGCGGCAATGGCTGGCGCGGAGTGGAATCGAGCGCCTCGCGAATTTTCAGGGCGAGCTGCTCGGAATCGAACGGTTTCGGCAGGAAAAACATCCCCTGTTCGCGGCGATCACCGGGATGGAGCGATTCCTCGAGGTAACCGGAGATGAAGACGACCTTTGTTTGCGGACTGGTTTGGCGCAGCCAATCCGCGAAATGGCGTCCGCTCATTTGCGGCAGGACCATGTCGGTGAGGAGGAGGTCGATCGTCTTGTCCGCGCGTTGGCCGATCAGCCGTTGCGCGTCATCGCCGTTGGCGGCTTCGATTACGTCGTAGCCGAGGCTGCGCAGAACGCGCACGGAAATGTGGCGTACGCTGATATCGTCTTCGAGGACGAGAACGCTTTCGACGCCTGTGGGCATTTTGTTGCCACTGGGTCGTTTGTAGGAAGGCGGGGGCGGAGCGGGGACCTTGGGAAGAAAGATCTTCACGGTGGTTCCTTTGCCGAGTTCGCTCTCGATACAAATATGGCCGCCGCTTTGACGCACAATCCCGTAGCTGGTGGCGAGTCCAAGTCCGCTCCCGCGGCCTTCGTCTTTGGTTGTGAAAAATGGCTCGAACAAATGTTGTTTCACTTCGTCGCTCATTCCGACGCCATTGTCGGTGACGCTAATGCCAACATAGTCGCCTGGTTCGAGTTCTTCGGAGCCGATTTCGCGTTCGGCGGTCGCGTTGATGGTGAGCGAAGCCGTTTCCAGCGCAAGGCGGCCGCCGTTTCGCATCGCATCACGCGCATTCACCACCAGGTTCAAGATAATTTGCGTCAGCTGGCCGGGATCCACCTTGGTGTGCAGTCCGTCTTTACCACGATCGAACTGGCACTGGACCGAAATGTCCTCACCCAGAAGGCGCAGGAGCGAGCGTTCGAGATTTATGAGAAGCGAATTCACTTCGATCACGCGCGGGGCGAGGGGATGCTTCCGGCTGAAAGCGAGCAATTGGGCCGTGAGGACGGAGGCCCGGCCTGCCGCACTTCGGATTTCGCCAATGTGGCCGGCGACCTCGCCTTTCATCCCGAGCTCGTCGAGAAGCAGGTCGCTATATCCGAGGATCGTCGTGAGAAAATTATTGAAGTCATGCGCGACTCCGCCCGCGAGTTGCCCAAAGGCCTCCATCTTCTGCGAACGGATTAGTTGATCCTGCAGTTGTTTCCGCGCGGTCACGTCCATGAGCGACCCCACAAAGCGAATGGCCGCGCCTGCGGAATCGCGGACGATCAGCGCGCGTTCGAGCAATTCGAGATAGGACCCGTCGAAGCGGCGGAAGCGGTATTCTCCCGTCCACTGATCGCCTTGGGCGGCGAGAGCGTCGCGGATGCTCCCGGCGGTCCGTGCGCGATCCTGCGGATGAATCTGCTTCTGCCAGAAACCGATGTCACCGTTCGCGGTGGAAGTCTTATATCCGAGCAGGGTTTCGAGACCTTGGGGCCAGGAAAGCGCGCCGCTTTTTACATTCCAATCCCGAACAGCATCATTCGTAGCCCGGGCAACGATCGCAAAATGTTCCGCGCTCTCAATCGGGCGGCTTTCCGGAATTTCATGGTAAGTTTCATGTTCTTGAGTGGAATTCCTGGAGCTTGGATTTTGGCTTCGGGTTGGATTGTGAGCGGGTGTCTCGTCGCCCTGAATTTCGGTCGCTAATCGCATCTTCAGGACGTGTTGATCCCATCCCTATGGAGAGCTAGTTCTATGCCTTCGGAGCGGGGTCGCATGAATCGAAAGCACCTGCTCTTGCGGACCTCGAAAACCAATGGCCGCACGAAAGGGGAGAGCAGCGTTGATCAGCTTATTCGCTGACGATCGGGAGCACCGGTGGGTTAGCGAGGGTGTTGAGCGTGTTGCTGAAATCGGGCCCGCCTTCATCGGAAAAGCGCCGCGCGGTGGAGTTGCTGGCGTAGACATCCACCAGTTCACTGGTGTTGAGCATCGAAAGCGGCATTTCTCCGAAAGCGTTGATCTCCGCCATCTCGAATCCACGAAGGCTGTCCGGCTCCGCGGGGGTCCACCGCAGGGCCACATATCGGGCCCCTTGTGGATCAAAATCCACGGCTGTCTTTCCCTGGGCGTCCTGATCCGTTACCGATGAAATGTATTTCGCCTGGGTCAAATTCCCTGGATTTTCCCCGAGTTCCTTCAACAGGTAAACATCCAGTTGTCCCGGCTGCATTTTGTAGAGCGCGCTCACGCGATGCAGGTGTTCCCGGGCGGCCAGCTCGACAATCACGGTCGGATGTGAATCCGATGGCGCAAAGCGAAACGTGGTCGCCGTGTCCTCATCGATCATGCTTTGGGCTGCCACGGGCGCTCCCGAACTGACAAATACGACGCGGGCTTTTGCGTAAAGGTTTGCGAAGTTGAAGTTGAGCATGTCCTCGGTCCGGTGCGTCGTGAGCGTATTCGCGATGCGGCGGGTGTGGCTGTTCTGGCGGCTCGCAAATTTTTCGAGCGAGACACCACCGAAAAGGCCCAGGGCCGCGATACGCCCGCCTTTTTCCACGTGGAAAGAGAGCTTCACGTAGCGCGCTTCCACGCCGACCATCGAGAGATTGAAAAGCCGTTTGCTGGTGAACGCAGTCTTCCCGCTTACCTCGGTCCATTTCGGGCTGTCCGCCGGAAGCCGATAATTGGAGACGGCGATCTTCATCTCGCCTTGCACCCCGGCATTTTCGTTTATGAAAGTGAAGCGGTCGAGCAGCGACGTTTTTGGAAATGAGATGATGAAGGTCGTTTCGCCTTCCTGAAGCGGGCAACTGAGGGTGTCGTCATCCATGATCAACGCCGCCGCGCTTGAATTCTTCTCGCCCGCGCTGGGCACGGCGACGAGCCGGCCATCCGGGGTGATGCAATCGATCTTCGCGCCGCAATTCATCCGGGCGAGGTTTTTCGCGCGGTTGCTCTCCTCTGCGGCGGGGGCGGGTTGAGCGGCAGAAGTCGGCTGGATCAGGGCGCCGGAGAATGCGAGTGCGCCGAAAATGCTCAGAGCGACGCGACCGAAATTGATGGGATGGAGCCGTCTCATAGTGCGTCCCAATCCAAGCTTAGAGCGCGCCAGCCTTAGGATTTTCTACAAAGGCTTCCCACCGGCCGGCATCTTACCCGATTCTGGTAAAACAAGTGAAATTTACGCCACAATCGCATCCACCCCCAGAAATCGAGGATTTAGCTTGCTGTGGTTTGCTTCTGTTGATAGAGAAAACGCCGTTAACTGAGAAACATCTGAAACAACAAATCCTAAATCCAAAATCAATCTCGGCCGACAGCGCCCGAGGTGTTGAGAGCGCTACTTTGCAATCACAACGTTTGGTATTACATCTGCTAACCCTAAACCGGATTGACACCCTATGAGCCGTCAAGCAACCCTTAACTCCCCCATGTTTTCCGCCGGAAAAATCGGCCTTACCCTTCTTGTCTTGGTGCTCTTCGCTGCGCCAATCGTTCGGGCGCAGGACGCCGTTCGCCCCTCGCTTGCGGGTGAAGCGTCGGCCGAGGCGCGCCGTCAATCGCTCGATAAGATTCCGTATAATCTACAACTCGGGCCGATGAAGTTGCGCTTCAGCGCGACCCTCGGCGTCGAGTACAACGACAACATCAATCTGGCCGAAGACGCCTCCGCCTTCCTCCCGAGTCCCACGGGGCCCATTTTGGTGACCACTACCAAGCAGAGTGATTTCATTATCCGTCCCCAGATAAACGTCAACGCCCTCTGGCCCATCACGCAGCTTAATACCCTCAAGCTGGACGTGGGTGTTGGCTACGCCTTCTATCTGGATCACTCGAATTACGACACCA
>JBEEHC010000107.1:0-11159 GCA_041167205.1 Verrucomicrobiota bacterium | reverse complement strand
GTCGCAGTCCGGTGCTGCGCATCCTTGAAAGCAGCGTCGATGAGCTGCTGCCAATGCTTTACGATTTCGAGCCCGACCCGACCGTCGAAGGCGCGGCGCCGCGACCGCTGCTTGTTCCCGAGAAGTTGGAGAGATCGCTCGCGGAGTGGAACGAATGCCAGATAGCCTGGCGGGTGGGGCTTCCCGCTTTTGCGCGCGTGACCCTCTTCGATCCATCCGGGAAATCGCGCGGCCACCTCCGGGAGTGGAACTGGGACGATCTCTGTTTCAACAAATCGCTCGCCACGCTTCGGCCCATCGAGCTCGGCGTGACGGTCTTGAAGGCGCGGGCCTCGACGCGCGTAACGAACACACCCGTGAGGGCAGACCAGCTTCTCGCGGTGCGGTGGCCCGATCGGGCCGGGCTGATCCGCGTAATCGATCGGGCGAAAAAGACGAGCGCGCGCGGATTGGTCTTTTTCCGTCTGCCCGATTCCAGCGCGCCGAGCGGATGGTCTCTCCGGCAGCTCGGCCACCTCGACGCGACGCCGCATCTTGTTTTTCGGAAAACGGGAATGCTCTCGCAACTCGAGTTGGTCAACGAGAGTGATGCCGACTTGGAGCCGCGGCTTTCCAGCGGGAATGGCAAAAGTGATCTCGATCGCGGCTATGCGTTGGAATTGGATGCGCCGGCGGCCATTTTCCGGGACGCGCAGGAAGGCGATTTCTGGCGCGTGGTCGGACACGCCGATCCGGATGGCGCCGGGCGGGCCGTGGCAACGCCGCTGGCGACGCGCCTCACGTTCTGGTTCAGTCACCTGCGCGCGCGCCAGTCAGGGCGAACCGGTGTGATTCAACTCGCGCCTGGTGCGGCTTTCGATCAGATTCGCTACCGCATCCGCAATGTACCTGGAGACGCTGAATGGAAAAACATCGACGAATAAGAATCCTGGCGGTGGTGGGCACGTTTCTCTTGGCGACGCCGGACCTTTACGCCACCGGCGGTGGATCGTTTGACGAGCCGGCCCCGGCCTTGGGCGATTCTCTCGATTTCCTTCCGGGCAAATCGCTCGGTGAGATTTTTCTCGAGACGGCCGCTCACCCTTCCGACAATGAGGCGCCCGACTTCGATGAGGAAATCCTGAAGGTCTCGGAGCGTCTCCGCACCGAACCGGCCGCGCCATTGGTCGCGGTCGCGGATGACTTGTTGGCGCGGGCGCGCCAGCATTACTCGAGTGGAGGTGATTGGTGCAATCTTCTCCACGATGTGCGCGATGTGCTGGTGGGTTCGGCCGACAACAAGGCCGCGGCGGCGGATTACATCAAATGGCGCGTTAAGAACAAGAGTCCATTCAAGGCAGCGAAGAAAAGAGAAAGCGAGGAGGAGAGCGGATCGACGAAATCAACCGCCGACACGGTTGATCTGGAGCGAAACGCGCGGGAAGTGTCCGGTCCGCTGCGAGCGCACTGGGTCTATCTCGTCGGGGCCGCCACTTACCGGACGGGTGACCGGACGAATTGCCTGGCCTGGTTCGGACGCGTGGTGAAGGAATTTCCGAAGCATCCGCGGGCGGAGATCGCGCTCTTCATGCAAGCGCGGTGCGCGTTTTCGGAATCACGGCGCGGCATTGATTCGCAGGACAATCGCACGGCAGACGATATCAAGGAGCGTGGTCCCGCGCGCAAGAAAGCCGCGGAAATGTTCGAGCGTTATCGGAAGCAATATCCGCGTGGCCGCTTCGAAGCAGACGCACTGGGCTGGTTGGGCGCGCTTGCGTTCGACGGAGAGAATTATCTCAAAGCGCTCGAGTATTACATTGCGCAGGCGGAAACGCCGGGACATCCGGAAACGATCAAGTCGGCGGTTTTCATGTGCGAGAAGTCCCTGGTGCGCGTCGCGGAGAAACCCGACAGCACGGCGGCGTTTGCGTTAATCGCCCAGCACCCTCGTATCGCGATGGGCTTCACTTACCTCGTCCTGAGCGCGCCGGAAGCGAAGAACTACGATGGCAAGTACGATCAGCCGGCAGATGTGAAAAAATGGCGGAGAACGATCCTGCCGCGGATCGCGGCGGAAGTGGTGAAGCAAAAGCAAATCTATCAATCCGGCGACTGGCAGCCGCGCTATCTTGCGATGCTGGCACAGGCTGCGAGCTCGACAGGGAACCAGGAACAGGCCTTGCAGCTTACGAATCTCACTCCCGCCGAACTTGAGCGCAGCGAGGATCTGCTCATGGTGCGGGGTCTCGCCTTCCAGCGAGCAGGCAAAGCCGCGGACGCGATCGCAACCTATCGAAAATTCCTGGCCACATTTCCCAAATCTTCCATGGCCAGCGGCGTGCGTCTTCGGCTTGCGTTCGCGCTCCAGGATGATCACCAGGCGGGAGCGGCGGTGGTGGCGCTGAAACGGTTTCTCGCACAGCCCGACACAAGCGACACGAAATCCGAAGCGGAGACTGAGAAGGCCGACGATTCAGAAACGGATGAGGAGGCAGACACCGAAGCCGAACCGGAGTCAACCAACAACGCCAACACTTATGAATATGAAAGCTCCCGCTACACGTCCGGCGAAACCTATCCGGGCAGCGAAGAAGAGTGGGAGATGAAACAAAGCGCGGTTTACCCGAACATTACCGGCGCCGATCTGGAACAGGTCCGGCAAGCGATCGACACCCTTCTGAATTTTGCGCCTCTGGCCGAGCTGATCATGGCGCTCGACGATGCGAGCTTCGACGACAAGGCCAAAAAGGAATTTCGTTCGGTCATCGCGCAACGTTATCTGGCGCAGGAAAATTTCGCCGAAGCGAAAAAACTCATGGCGCCGGATGAATTCAAAGTCGTGGCCGCGAATCTCGAAACTTTGACCAAGGCCGCTGTTGGTCCGCCGCAGGAGAAGGCTGAAGATATGTTGCGGCTCGGAAACGCCTGGGCCGAGGCCCGCGGCAAGCTCTTGCGCGCGCCGCTCGATACCAAGGTGCATTTTCTTGGGCGCGAGGGTGGCCTGGATGCGATGCGGCGCCGTGCGAATGGCCGATCGCTTCGCCTCAAAAATATCGATCCCGAACTCGAGGAGCGGGACGAACTGCGGCATGCCTCGCGCTGGTGGTTGAACGCGGCGCGGGCCCGGCCCGGAACTCCGCTGGGGGCGCAGGCGCGCTGGAAGGCCCTGGAGGCGATGCCGAAAATTGCCAACGCCTCCGAATATGCGGAGCAGTTGGCGCGTGAAATAAAGGGCGAGGCGGTTTCCCGCGAGATTTACGAAAAGCTGCGAAAAGAAGCTCCGGATTCCGTCGAAGCGAAACGGCTGGCCGCCTACTGGAGTTTTCCGCCGTTGGCGAAACCAGAAGAGGGCCAGGACTACTACGATTCAGTAGCAGCCCGGCGAGACGCAAATATCCTCGGCTACCCCTTCGATGACTTCCACGCCTTCGAGGCGAATTCAGAGAGCGAAAATCGGTCCGCCTGGAACGACATCGCCAACCGCGTCGCGTTGTTGTCGCGGAAGGCCGGCGCCGCCGATCCGGCCACGGTGGCGACGGAAGTTCGCGATCTTGATGCCCTGGTCCGAAAGAACATTACCGATGTCGGTGACGCTTCTTGCGCGAATTTTGTGGACGATGTCGCGCAGTTTCTCTCCGAACCAAATCTCAGCTCGGAGATGGTGAGGACTTACGTTGGCATCCGGTTCGATGTGCTGGAGAGCAATGGTTGGGATCGACCGAGCGATCTCCTGAATTCTCCCAGGAAAAGCGACGATCAAATTTCCTCGGAAATCGACGCGGCCCTGAAAAACCCGATCATGCAACCGGTCGCGGATTATCTTGAGTTTAGCCGGATCGGATTAAAGGCCGGAGACCGGACTACCGTCCAAACCGACATCCCTGATCTGAAAGGGGACAACGGCCAGGGCACCTACACTTCGCGTGATCATGCCGGGATGGAAAAGATGGCTCGGGATCTTCTGAAGAAATATCCGCGCAGCCACAAACGCGAAGCTGCTCTTTTCGTCATTGCGCGTTCAGTCCAGGCGCTTTCGCGTCCTTTCGTTTGCAACGTGTCTGTTGCCGTGCCGGGCAGCGCGCCAGACGATGAGAACTTTGACGTTGTCCAGAAATCCTACGAACGGGAAGCGTTCGATCCCAAACGCGTGCTTGGGGTTTTGGATGATTACGATCGCGAATTTCCCCACGGACGGTACGCGGCGGAGAACCGCAACCTCCGCGCCATGACGCTCTGGCGAATGCATGAGTGGGGACAAGCGCTCGATCTGACCCTGGCGCAATTGGACGACAAGGCGAAGCCTGACCTGAAACCGGAAGCAGCCGTGCGGTTGGCGAATATTTTCGCAGATCTGGGGAAGGCCGAGTATCGGGCAGATTTGCTCGATGCGATTCGGTCGAGACCCGCGGCGAAGCTGCGGCTGAAAGTATTCCTGGCGAAGGCGCCGACCGACCGTGCGCATCCGCTGCGCTATTTGGTTAGCTACGTCAACGACCAGCTGAAACTAAGCGCGCTTGCGAGCAATTGAATCGCCTGGCTACTGGTTCCGTTTTTTCTTGGGCGGGGGTTTGCTCGAGAAAACTTTCTTGAGACTGTTCCCGAATTTTCCCCAGGCAGATTCCGGCTCTTTGTGCTTGGACGACGAATGGCTGCGCGCGCGAAGTTGAAACACGATCTTCGCCGGCGTGTCGCTCCCGATCGTGACGGTTTCACTCTTTTTCGGGAAATCAGGGTGACGCGCGATCAACTCCTGTTTGCCCAAAGGCAGATCGACTGTCAGCGGTGTGTGGCCCAGCGAATTTTCGCCGGCAAATATCTCGGCGCCGTCAGGAGTGCTGGTGATCATGGCGCTGCCATGAGGGAAAGTGTATTCGACCGGAAGAGTTTCCCCCGGCTGTAGGGAGATTTCCGCGCGATCGTCCGGCCAGCCGGGGTTATGAAAGAAGATCGTGTATCGGCCGGTTAGGAGATCGGCGACGGATTCGGGCGTTACGCCAGTGCGGAGCGGAGCGGTGGCTGGAGCTGTCTTACCTGCGACTACTCCTGGATAGATCGCGAAAGTCGCGCCGGCCGGAGTCGTCACCAATTGCAGCGTCGCGTTTTGCGGCTCGGCCGTTGAGTTGGAAACTGGCACGGGCGCCGGCGCCTCGTCGGTTTTCGGGGCCGGAACATTTTTTACCGGCGCTTCAAGCGCGTAACCCGTGGGAGCCTCTTTCTTGAGCGCCGACAGAACGGCGGCGCGTTGGGACGTTGAATTGGAACGATACAACAGGGCGGCGGTCAGGAGCGCGGCCACGCCGGCAGCCAGCGCGCCGATTTTGAGGTAACGCTGAAAAACTGGTTTCGCGATCTCCCTGGCGGTCGTTAGGCGAATCGTCCCACCTAATCGTAACCGGCTCGCAACCTCCGTCGCGCCCCGCGGTCGTTGCTCACGACGTTTCGCAAGACAAGCGGCGATGGTTTCCTCCCAATGCTTTGGAATTGGCTCGCCGGCGATTCCCAATGTCACCCGGCGTTGCGCGATCGTGGGCGCGATCACCTCGCGCACCTGGGATGCCACGTCTCCGCTGTAGAAGGGTGGTTTGCTCGAAAGCATTTCGTACAAGGTCGCGCCGAGCGCGTAAATATCGTCCGAAGGTGAGGGATCCTCCCCCAGCATCTGTTGCGGGCTCATGTAGTTCATTGTTCCGCTCGAGGTGCGCACGCTGACCCGGCTCATCGAATCGCGCAGACTGCACGCGATGCCGAAATCGGTGACTTTGAGCTCCGCGCGGCTATTCACCATCATGTTCGCCGGTTTCAGGTCGCGATGCACCAGGCCAACTGATTCGTGCGCATAGGCGAGCGCGTCACAGAGAGACGTGATCCAGGGAACAAGCTCGGGGATCCCGAAACACTTCGATCGTTTGTGCACGCGCGCGTAAGAGAGCGTCGTGCCGTCGACATATTCCATGCAGATTGCGGCGGTCTGTTCATCCTCGATGAAATCAAAAATTCGGACGATATTCGGGTGCGTGAGCAGGAGACTCTTGCGGGTCTCGCGTTTCAAGTCTTCCCGGGCGGATGGATCGAAACAAACCGCTTCCGGGACCAGTTTGAGGGCCACCAGCCGCTCGAGCCGGTCATCGCGCGCCAGCCAAACAACGCCCATTCCACCGCGCCCGAGGACTTTCTGAAGGGTAAAGCGTTGGAACAACTGCGTACCCCCGACCACTCCGCGCATCGTTTGCCCAAGGTCTGGTTCTTCTTCCTCGGGCATTTGTGGGTACATGCTGAAATCGAAAAAAGCAGGGCTCATGCCTCGCATTCCTCCTTCTGGCACGCGTTCGGCTTATTCCGTAAGAAATGAGCAATACGGCCTATGCCGCCTGGCTCGACCTTGGGGATCGTCCGTTCCCGCTGGTGGGAAAGACGCTCTCTCTCGGCCGGGCCAGGGACAACAACGTCGTCTTCACCTCGACGAAGGTGTCGCGGCGGCACGCGCTCGTTCATGCGCAGGGCGGCGCTGAATTTTCTCTCGTCGATCTCGGCAGCAGCAACGGCACCCATCTGAACGGCCGGCGGGTCGTCCACCCCATCCCGTTGCAACACGGCGATGTCATCCAAATCGGCGAGCAAAGCCTCGTCTTTCGTCTCGAGGTTCCGCAAACGCAGGAAGAGGCGAATTCCATGACCCAAACGCAAGGGACCGTGCGCGAGGTGAAGGAAATGACCTGCTGGTTCTTGCTGCTCGATATCCAGAACTTCGTTGAACTGAGCAGCCGGATGTCGGCGGAGGACTTGGCGCAGATGGTCGGCGCGTGGCTGGCCGAATGCCAGCGGGTGATCGAGAACCACGGCGGCACCGTCAGCAAATTTCTGGGCGACGGATTATTGGTCTACTGGAACGACCGATTTTGCGACTGCGCCAGCGTAGCCGAGGCGATGGACGCGTTGCGCTCGCTGCAAGCGCGGCGGCAGCCGCCTTTCCGGTGGGCGCTGCATTTCGGCACGGCAATTTTCGGCGCGGCTGCAGCCCCGGGAGAGTTGAGCGCGCTTGGCCAGGACCTGAATTTTCTATTCCGGATTGAGCGTCTCGCCGCGGCCAATCAGCTTGGTTCGATCCTAAGCGAAACCGCGTACGCGAAGATCGGTTCGCTTCTCGGCGCGCAGCTGCTGGGCTCCTTCCCGTTGAAGGGTTTGGAAGGCGAACACCCGCTCTTCGGTTGCTGTTGATCGGTGGCCAGCGTCGGCAGGTTATGAGCGACGTTCTCTGATCGCCTGGAGAATATCCACGATCACGTCGTTGCGCGGCTTCGCGCCGAGATTCCCTTTGCCGTGAACTCGAAGACTGACAGCATTGGCGTCCATGTCGCGGTTGCCGACGACGAGCATGGTGTGGACTTTCATCTGCTCGGCGTTCGCGATCTTTGCTTTCATGTGATCGTTGCTGGCGTCCAGCTCGGCGCGGACTTGGTGGGCGCGAAGTTCGCTTTGTATCGAGCGCGCGTAATCGAGCAGCGCAGCTTCATCGCCGATCGGGAGGATGCGGACCTGTTCGGGGGAGAGCCAAAGGGGGAAGTTGCCGGCGTAATGTTCGATCAGGAAGCCGATGAAACGCTCGTGCGTGCCGAGCGGGGCGCGGTGGATGCAGAGCGGTGTCTTCTCGGTGTTGTCGCTATCTTTGTAAACGAGGCCGAAACTTTTCGGTTGGGCGAAATCGACCTGGTTCGTGGCGATGGTAAACTCGCGCCCTATCGCGCTCCAGACCTGGACGTCGATCTTCGGGCCGTAGAACGCGGCTTCGTTCGGGACCTCGACATAGTTAATGCCGCTGCGTTGGAGGACGCCGCGAACCATGTCTTCGGTCTTAAGCCAGAGCGGGGAGTTATCGACAAATTTCTGGCCGAGCTTGGCGGGATCGTGTGTCGAGAAACGCATGACGTATTTGTCGATCCCGAAGAGCTTGAAGTATTTCAGATACATCTCGTTCACGGCGAGGAACTCGGATTCGAACTGGTCTTCGGTGCAGTAGATGTGGGCGTCGTTCATCTGGAGCGAGCGGACACGCATGAGGCCGAAGAGTTCGCCGCTTTGCTCGTAGCGGTGGCATGTGCCGTATTCGGCGAGGCGCAATGGTAGGTCGCGATAACTGCGTGGGATCGCATCGTAGAGTTTGTGGTGATGCGGGCAGTTCATCGCCTTGAGGTAGTACCGCTCTATCCCTCCGAGCGATTTCCTAATCATCTCCCCGGCCAGCAACGCGTTTTTATGGTTTTCAACTTGGAGGCGGATGTCTGCTGGCAAACTCCCGAGGAACTCCTCACCCGAAAGCTCCGATGATTGCAGAAGCGGTGCGAGGGCGGAATAAAGTTCATCTAGTGCAAGTTCCTCGCCAATTTTTGCCCACCGAAAGAGGCCCGTATCGAGCGATCGGTGTTCAGTAAGTTCCATCGGAGGGAACATCGACTCTGCGTAATAGGGCAAGTGGCCGCTTGTAATGTAGAGGCTTTCTCGGGCTAGGTTGGGCGTGCGGACCCGGACGTAACCGGCGGCGAATTCCGTTTCCTTCGCGAGCTTTTCCAGTTCTTCGATGATTGCCGTCCCGCGCGGGAGCCAGAGCGGGAGGCCGGGGCCGACCTGGTCGTCGAAGGTAAATAGCTCCAGTTCTTTGCCGAGTTTGCGATGGTCGCGCTTCTTCGCTTCCTCGAGCATGGCGAAGTATTCGTCGAGCTGAGTCTTGTTCTTGAAGGCGGTGCCGTAAATGCGTTGGAGCTGCGGGTTCTTTTCGTCGCCCTTGTAATAAGCGCTGGCGACGTGCGTGAGCTTGAACGCGCCGATGTTGCCGGTGCGCATGACGTGCGGGCCGGCGCAGAGATCGGTGAATTCGCCGTTGCGATAGAGTGAGATTTCTTCGCTCTCGGGAATGTTTTGGATGATATCGAGCTTGAACTTGCTCGGCTGAGGTCTCTCACCAAGGGCGCCAAGGACACCACGTTGGGCCATGGAGAGGGCTTCGTCGCGCGGCAGGACGACACGCTCGAAGGGATGATTGGCTTTGATTTCCTTTTTCATCTCGGCCTCGATCTTTTCGAAATCTTCCGGCGAGATGCGGTGGTCCAGTTCGAGATCGTAATAGAAGCCGTTCTCGACTGGCGGACCCGCGGCGAATTGGGCGTCGGGCCAGAGTTTGAGGATGGCCGTGGCCAGAACGTGGGCAGCCGAATGGCGCAAGCGCTCGATCTCGGTCATCTGCGCGCGTTGCTCCAGGGTTTTGCGTTCGTCGGACATGGCAGCGAGAGATTCCTCGACTTCGCTCGGAATGACAAAAGGAAAGTGATAGGGAAAAGTTCCGCCGCAGGCGCCAGGTAGGGATGCCTCTCCGAGGCGTCCGACTACTTGCTGTGGCGCGATGGGCGGAAAAAGTCGGACGCCTCGGAGAGGCATCCCTACCTGAAGGATTGAGCGCTACTTTACTTCCGCCAGCTTCTTCAGGTCGACGCGTTTGAGCCAATCCTGGAGATCTTTTGCGTCCTGGCCCTGCGTTTCGATTTGCAGGACGTAACGCTTCGCCACCATCAGCCAGAGCGTGCCGTGTTTTCCTTCGTTCTCGAAAGTTTCGAAGCCTGGCATTCCATCGACCGTGAGCGCCTTGGTGTAACCTTCGGGCGTCGAGGCGGTCAGGTTCCACGCCGCGGTTGTGGCCGCGACGTATTCCGGATTCGCCGCTGAATCGAGAATGCTGATCGAAGTCGTGGGCGCAGTGTCCGCCGTGCCCTTTTTGTAATCGCGATGCACGGTGGTGATTTTGACGCCGCCCGCGTCATCGGTGGAGCCCTCTGCCTTATCCGCCGTCCAGCCAGCGGGCGCCTCGGGCAAAAAGGGGAGGAGCTTGGAAAAGTCGACGACGTTTGGAATAAGAGGAGCCGGTTCCTCCTGGCCTCCTCGAACAGCGGACCCGCCCACGAGGGCGGTCGACAAAGCGATAATAACGGCGACGGTTTTCATTCCGGGTTTTCGGGCGGAGCGCCTGTACTCGATTGACTTTAACGAGGCCGTTTGTCAAGACGCGATCCGTGTGGCGAACCAAATGGACGCTGATCCTCATCGTGTTGCTCGCGCTGGTGGTGCGGTTGGTCGAGGTCGGGCAACCGTTCATCGACTGCTGGAGCTGGCGGCAAAGCGATGTGGCGGCGATCGCGCGGAATTATCTCGAGAACGGTTTTCACTTTAGTCATCCGCAGATCGATTGGGCGGGGAACGCGCCAGGATATGTGGGCACGGAATTTCCGATTCTGCCGTTCGTGGCGGCGCTTTGTTATCGGGTCACGGGCGTTCAGGAATGGGTCGGGCGAATTCAGGGAGTTCTTTTCTTTGCGGCAGCGCTGCCGTTTTTCTTTCTGCTGGTTCGGAGGATTTTCGGCGAGGTCGCCGCCGTCTGGGCCACGTTTTTTTACGCGCTTGCTCCGCTCAGCATCGTGACGAGCCGCGCGTTTATGCCGGACACTCCATCGCTGAGTCTGGCGCTCGCCGGGATGTATTTTTTTCTCGAATGGATCGATCGAAACGACCGGAGGGCACTGATCGTTTCCGCCATTCTTATTTCGCTCTCGTTTCTGATCAAGTTACCGACAGCCGTGATTGGTGCGCCGCTGCTTTATCTGGCTGTAGCGGCGGTCTATGACCGCCGGAATTCTTCGAGCGACGCGCTCGGCGGTCCCTTCGGCCAGACTCAGGGCAGGCGCCAACCACCGCTACAGGATCTCCTGAAGCGTCTGCTCACCAGTTGGGAACTTTGGCTTGTCGCCGTGATCACGCTCGTTCCCTCCGCCGTCTGGTACTGGCACGCGCATCGGATCGCAGAAACTTTTTATCCCTACCACTTTTTCGGCGGCGGCGGTTTTCGGATCATGAACGCCGCGTGGTATTGGAAAATCGCGGACCAAACTGTGCGCTCGAGTCTCACGCCAGTCCTTTTCGCGCTGGCCGTTTTCGGCGCATTTATTGCGCCGCGCGGGAGATACACTCGGATTTTCCATTGGTGGCTCGCGACGATGGTCGCGTTCATTTTCTTGGTGGGGTGGGGGAACCGTCATCAATGGTACCAACTTCCGCTCGTTCCGATCGTTGCGGCCTTCGCCGGATGCGCCTGCCAATGGATGGCGTCGCGGCTCGGATCTCATCGCGCGGTTTTGGCGGCG
>JBEEHC010000106.1:0-24158 GCA_041167205.1 Verrucomicrobiota bacterium | reverse complement strand
GCGCCAGCGACCCCGAGCTTGGGAAACGGTCCTACTCCGAAGATAAACAACGGAGCGAGCACCATGTTAACCGCCACACTGAGTGCCTGGATGGCCACGGTGGGCTTCATGATTCCCGTCGCGCGCAACGCCGATCCGAGAGCGACCAGAGGGAACTGCACCATCAGCGCCGGAATGAACCAGAGCAGATAGCTCCTGGCCGACGCAGCCGTGGCCGCATCCGCGCTTAACCACCGGCAATACTGGTCTCGCAAAGCAAACGAACCCACCGCGAGAACGATGGCAACCAGCAGCGATAGGACAAGGGACTGGTTGAAAGCCAACTCAGCTCGCGGCTGCTCCTTCCGTCCGGCCGCCTGCGAGATGAGCGTTGTCGTCCCGACACCCAGGGCTTGGGTGAGCGCCATGACGACCATCATCAAGTTTCCGCAGAGACCGACCGCGGCGATCGCCTCTTTCCCAAGGCTTCCGACCCAGTAAAGGTCGGCCAGCAGGTAAAGCGTTTGGATCAGCATACTCACGCCGATGAACGCGGACATTTGGAGCAGGTGCCGGGTCACCGAGCCCTCTGTCATGTCTTTCATGGTGGCGATCTAGCATTTCATTAAACGGAAGTCGAACCAAGCTTGCAGACGTGGACAAATTCCCTGATTTTGGTGGTCCAGATCAGGAAATGGGTTTGGACCTTAACCATTCAGCAGGAGTACGGCTATGATCAGCACCAGGGAATTTGTCATTGATGATTATGACAAGGCGGTGGAGCTCTGGCATCTGGCTGAAGGGGTTGAAGTAGCCGAAGGCGATTCAAAAGAGGAAATACGCGCTTACCTTCTGCGCAACCCAGGCCTTAGCCGCGTCGCGGAAGAGAACGGGATGATGGTGGGCGCAGTGCTCTGCGGACACGATGGCCGCCGGGGCCTGATCTATCACCTGACGGTGGCTCGGACGCATCACGGGAAGGGAATCGGAAAGCTTTTCGTTCAGGAATGCGTCACGCGTTTGCGTGCGGCGGGAATCGCGCGAGCACTGATCCTCGTCGCGCAAGATAATCCCGGCGCGCATTCGTTCTGGCTCCGGACTGGCTGGGAGGATGTTCCGGGCGCGCTTCTGATGGGCATCGACTTGTGAAAGACCGGCGGGCTTGCAGGAGCACCTGAATTCCGCGAATCTGTGCCTCTCGCGCCAGGAATGGGTCTGTAGCTCAACCGGATAGAGCAGCTGACTTCGGATCAGCAGGTTGGGGGTTCGAATCCCTCCAGGCCCGCTCGACCCAAAAAATCGAGACGCGCTCTTCGTCAACCGAGAGAGTCGCCCCGCTGAATGAGCGCATCGAGCCGGTTCAGGTCCACGGGCTTGATGAGGTGGTGATGAAAGCCGACCTCGTGGCTCCGGCGTACATCCTCTTCCATGCCGAATCCAGTGAGCGCAATTCCGAAAATCGGATGTTCTGAGTTAATGGCGTGCATGAGATCGATGCCGCTGCCATCAGGCAGACCGATGTCGCTCACCAGAACGTCGAAGCGCTCGTTTGCGGCAAGCTCGAGCGCGGATTGGACGCTGCGCGCCGCTTGCACGTGATAGCCGCGTCGCCGCAGCAGACTCGTGAGCGAACGGTTGGTATCCTCGTGATCTTCCACGAGCAGAACGCGCATTGATTTACGCACCGCCGGAGATGGCGGAACGCTCGCCGCGCTCGCCGTGGCATGATTTTTCGCCAGCGGAAAGAGCGCGGTGAAAGTGGCGCCCTGGTTTCTCCCGGCACTTTTCGCGGTGAGTTTTCCGTTATGCGTCTCGACCAGTGCCTTGCTAATCGCCAGGCCGAGTCCGAGACCCCCGAGCCGGTTCCGATCCCCCTGCTCGAACGCGTTGAAGATCTTCGGCAAAGTCTCCGCATCGATTCCCATGCCGCTGTCGGAGACTTCCACGCGTAACTGTCCCTGTTCGTTCGCGGTCCGGATCTCGAGGCGGCCGCCTTCCGGGGTGAATTTGACCGCGTTCTTGATCAAGTTCCAAAAAATCTGCTGTAAGCGAGCCGGGTCCGCTTCGAGGCAAACGTTTTCCGCGGCAAAATCTGTCTGCAGCGAGAGATTCTTGTGATCGATATCAGCCTGACAAATTTCCAAAGCGTTTCGCAAGAGCTGATGAGCGTCCACCTCTTCGAGACTTAACCGCACTTTACCCTTGCTGATCCGGGTCAGGTCGAGGAGATCGTCGATCAAACGCCCTTCGAGCTCCACGTTTCGGCGAATCATCTGGAGCGAAGCGCGCGTTTCCGCGGGAAGGTTCTCTTCCTGTTCGAGCTCAAGCACGGAAGTAAGGACGGGCGTGAGGGGTGTGCGCAGTTCGTGACTGAGCATGGCCAGGAATGAATCCTTCGCGAGATTCGCTCGCTCCGCTTCAGCGCGGGCCTTTTGGGCCGCTTGGTAAAGGGCCGCATTTTCGATCGCGAGCGCCGCCCGATGCGCCAGCTCCTCTGCGAGCGAAAGCTCTTCGGGTCCGCACGTTCGCCCTGCCGTGGTATTCACCATAACAATTACTCCGAGGGCGCGATCGTGTGTCTTCAACGGGACGGCGAAAAAGGAAATTGGCGCGAACGAGAGAATGAGGTCCCGGTCTTCCTGGCGTTCAAACACCTCCTGCAGCGCGCCATTGCTCATGTCGCAGCACATCTCCGACTTGCCCGTCTGCAAAACGTAGGCGCCACTCCGCTGGGCAGCCGCGCTGGCAGAAAAGTCCTCCGCTAATCTTCGAAGCGCCGGGGCATCCGATGAATTCGCATACGCCACCGCCACCTGACGGAGCGGCCCCTCCTCTTCGACCGAAAGAACAAGACAGAAATCCGCCAGCCGCGGCACCACCAAATCAGCGAGATTGTGAAACGTCTTGTGGTAATCCAGGGAGCTGGCCAGGGCAGTGCTGGCGTCGGCCAGAAAGGTCAGTCGTTCCTGCCGCGCTTCGGCTTCCGCCAGCGCGGCCTGTTCGCGAATCAGTTTCTCCCGCTCCTCGGCTTGCCTCTTGACCTGCTCCGTCTTCTTGAAGAGATCGACAAAGACCGCAATCTTCGCGCGCAGAATTTCCGGCACGACCGGGGTCAGAATGTAATCAACCGCCCCCAACGAGTAGCCACGGGAGACATGGGTCTCGGTATCGTTCACCGCGCTGATAAAGATGATCGGCGTCGTCTCCGAGCGTTGGCGCTGACGGATGAGCGCAGCGGTTTCGAAGCCGTCCATTCCCGGCATGTTTACGTCGAGCAGGATGACGGCAAAATCCTGCTTGAGCAGACAGCGTAACGCCTCCTTCCCCGAAGTGGCGCGGACTAGATTCTGGTTCAGCTCGGATAGCACGGTCTCGTGCGCCAGCAGCTTGTCGGGCCGGTCGTCGACAACAAGGATGCTGACCTTTTCTTCGGCCGGCTCCTTTCGCATGGGATCCGCAGCCATGGCTAACGATGCAGCCAGTTACGGAGCAGCGTGAGGAGACGTTCGGTGTCCACCGGTTTGGCGATGTAATCGCTCGCGCCCGCGTCGATACATTTTTCGCGATCGCCTTTCATCGCTTTCGCCGTCAGGGCAATGATCGGGAGTTGCTCGAAGCCGTACATCTTTCGAATGGCACGAATGGTTTCGTAGCCATCCATCTCCGGCAGCATGATGTCCATCAGCACGAGGTCCGTATCTGCCTCGCTCTGCAACAATTCGAGGGCGGCCTTGCCAGTCTCAGCGGAATGGACCTCCATTTTGTAGCGCTCGAGCATGCTCGTCATCGCGAAAATGTTCCGGATGTCGTCGTCCACGATCAGCACTTTCTTGGCGGCCAGGATTTCGTTGGGATCGTTCAGGCGCCTTAGCAGCTCGCGCTTGTCTTCCGGCAATGTCGCCGCATCCCGATGCAGCCAGAGCGCCGTCTGATCGAAGAGCCGCTCCGGGCTGCGCACGTTCTTCACGATCGTCGTCTGGGCCACACGGTTGAGCTTCTCTTCCTCTTCGTGCGACAGGTCTTTCGCCGTGTAAACGATGATCGGAAGGTGCTCGTTCTCGTCGCGAATCTTCTCGATCAATTCGAAGCCCGACATGTCGGGCAAGATCAGATCGAGCACCACGCAATCCACTCGTTCGTTGCGCAGTTTATCGAGCGCGGTCTGCGCATCCGGCGCCTCGATAAGGCGCGCGCTTTCGTTCCCGATCAATTGGCTGATCTCGTTTCGCTGGGCCTCGTCGTCTTCGATCACCAACAGTTTTTTCGCCTTCGTCTCGCCCATTTCGTGGGCGGTTTCGAAAACCTGCCGGATCTGGCCCTCGTCGATCGGCTTCGTGAGGAATCGCAGCGCGCCTTGCTTCAACGCGTTCTCCGGTTCGTCCTGCGCGGAAATGACGAAGACCGGAATATGGCGTGTCGCCAGGTCCGATTTCAGGCGGTTCAGGATCTGCCAGCCATCCAGGTCCGGCAAACTAAGATCGAGCGTGATGGCGGACGGCGTGAATTCGCGCACCAAATCGAGGGCCGCTTTGCCGCGCGGCGTGGCCACCGCCTTGAATCCGTTTTGCCGGGCCACATCGAGAAGCCACTGCGCGAAATCCCGATCGTCCTCGATAATGAGAACCGACTTTTCGCCCGGCAAAATATTGGCCCGATCATCGGCGAGGGTAAACTCCATCGGCGCAGCCTCTGCGGTTTCGGCTTTGGTCACCGTCTCCTCGACCGGTGGCGGCATGATCCGCGCCGCGGCCCGGTCCATGGGAGACGCGCTGTAGCTTTGCGGCAGAAACAGCGTGAATGTGCTGCCGCGCCCTTCGGAACTCTCGACCCGGATCTCGCCGCCGAGCACCCGCGCCAGCTCGCGGCTGATCGCCAGCCCCAGACCCGTGCCGCCATATTTTCGGCTCGTGCTTCCGTCGGCCTGCAGAAACGGTTCGAAGATCGTCGTCTGTTTTTCGCTCGGAATGCCGATACCACTGTCGCTGACGAAAAATGCCAGGACGTTCTCCGCGCGGTGGAGACTTTGGTTCTCCTGCGACCATCCCGCCGTGGCCGGCGCCACCCGTAGATTCACGTAGCCGCGCTCGGTAAACTTGAACGCATTCGAGAGCAGGTTCTTCAAAACCTGATCGAGCCGTTGCGCATCCGTCCGGACTGCCTCGGGAACGCTCGGATCGATATCGATCTTGAAATTGACGCCCTTCCCTTCCGCGACATGGCGGAACGTGCGCTCCATCGTCTGGCGCATTTCCTCGAATCGCACCTCGCCCACGTCGAGCGTGACCGTGCCCGACTCGATCTTCGAAAGGTCGAGAATGTCGTTGATGAGCCGGAGCAGATCCTTGCCCGAGCCCCGGATGGTGCGCGCGAACTCGACTTGTTTCGGCGTAAGGTTGCCTTCCGGGTTCGACGACAATTGCTCGGCCAGAATGAGCAGGCTGTTGAGCGGCGTGCGCAGCTCGTGGGACATGTTCGCGAGAAACTCGCTCTTGTAACGCGAGGTGAGCGAGAGCTGCTGCGCCTTGCCTTCCAGTGCCTGCCGCGCCTGCTCGACTTCGCGGTTCTTGCGCTCGACCTCTTCGTTCTGCTCGAAGAGCTGTCTCGCCTTTTCCTCCAGCTCCTGGTTCGTCTGCTGCAATTCCTCCTGCCGGCTTTGCAACTCGGAGGCCAGCGACTGCGATTGCTTCAGCAAGTCTTCCGTGCGCGTGTTCGCTTCGATGGTGTTCAGGACGATGCCGATGCTTTCCGTAAGCTGATCGAGGAACGCATGGTGCGTCGGATTGAATTGTTCCAGCGAGGAAAGCTCCATGACCGCTTTCACCTGGCCTTCGAACAGGATCGGCAGCACCACGATGTTCATCGGCGCGGTTTCGCCCAGGCCCGAACTGATCTGCACGTAATCGGGCGGCACGCGCGTGAGCAGGATGCGCTCTTTTTCCAGTGCAGCCTGGCCGACCAATCCTTCGCCGAGCTTGAACCGCGTGTTCACCCCTTTGCGCTCGCGGTAGGCGTAGCTCGCCAAAAGCTGGAGCTCGGGGTCTTCGGCGGAACCGCTCATCATATAGAACACGCCCTGTTGGGCGGAAACAACCGGCGCCAGCTCGGAAAGAATGAGGCGGCCGACGGTCAGCAAATCGCGCTGGCCTTGCAGCATTCGGGTGAACTTCGCCAGGTTCGTCTTGAGCCAGTCTTGCTCGTCGTTGCGCAACGTTGTGTCCTTCAAGTTGCGAATCATCTCGTTGATGTTGTCCTTCACAAACGCGACTTCGCCCTGCGCATCGACCTGGATCGACCGCGTCAGGTCGCCTTTCGTCACGGCCGTCGCGACGTCGGCGATGGCGCGGAGCTGCGAGGTCAGATTGCCGGCAAGCTGGTTCACGTTGTCGGTCAGATCGCGCCACGTTCCGGCGGCACCCGGCACGTTTGCCTGGCCGCCCAGTTTTCCTTCCACGCCCACTTCGCGGGCCACGCTCGTGACTTGATCGGCGAAAATCGCGAGCGTGTCGGTCATGCCGTTGATCGTGTCGGCCAGCGCCGCGATCTCGCCTTTCGCTTCCACCAGCAGCTTCTGTTTCAGGTCGCCGTTCGCGACGGCCGTGACGACCTTCGCGATGCCTCGCACCTGGTTCGTCAGGTTGCCGGCCATGAAGTTCACCGAGTCGGTCAAATCCTTCCACGTGCCGGCGACGCCTTTCACCATCGCCTGGCCGCCCAGCCGTCCTTCGGTGCCCACCTCACGGGCCACCCGAGTCACTTCAGACGCGAAGGAATTCAGCTGGTCCACCATCGTGTTGACGGTGTTTTTCAATTCCAGGATTTCGCCTTTGACGTCGACCGTGATTTTCTTCGAAAGGTCACCGGTCGCCACGGCAGTCGTCACCGCGGCAATGTTTCGCACCTGCGTCGTCAGATTACTCGCCATGAAGTTGACCGAATCGGTCAAATCTTTCCAGGTGCCGGAAACGCCTTCGACTCGCGCCTGACCGCCGAGCGCTCCCTCGGAGCCTACCTCTCGCGCCACGCGCGTCACTTCCGAGGCGAAGGAACGAAGCTGATCCACCATCGTATTGATGGTGTCCTTCAGTTCCAAAATTTCGCCGCGCACGTCGACCGTGATCTTTTTCGACAAGTCACCGTTCGCCACAGCGGTCGTGACCTCGGCGATGTTACGCACCTGACCGGTGAGGTTGCCCGCCATCGAATTCACCGAGTCGGTCAAGTCCTTCCACGTGCCGGCGACGCCTGCGACATCCGCCTGGCCACCCAGGATTCCCTCCGAACCCACTTCGCGCGCCACGCGGGTTACTTCCGAGGCGAACGAGCTGAGTTGATCGACCATGACGTTGATCGTATTTTTCAGCTCGAGAATTTCCCCCTTCACATCAACTGTGATCTTCTTCGACAAATCGCCGCGCGCGACAGCGGTGGTCACATCCGCAATGTTACGCACCTGGCCAGTCAGGTTGCCGGCCATCGAATTCACGCTGTCGGTCAAATCCTTCCACGTGCCCGCCACGCCACGCACATCCGCCTGGCCGCCCAGCTTTCCTTCGCTCCCGACCTCACGCGCGACGCGCGTCACTTCCGAAGCAAAGGATCGCAGCTGATCGACCATGGTGTTGATCGTGTCTTTGAGCTGCAAAATCTCTCCGCGCACATCGACCGTGATTTTTTTCGACAAGTCGCCGTTCGCGACTGCCGTCGTGACCTCCGCGATATTACGAACCTGGCCGGTCAGGTTGCCGGCCATTGAATTCACCGAGTCGGTCAGATCTTTCCACGTTCCAGCCACGCCCTTCACGTCGGCCTGACCGCCGAGCCGGCCTTCCGTTCCCACTTCCCGCGCCACGCGGGTAACTTCCGCCGCGAACGAGCTGAGCTGATCCACCATGGTGTTGATCGTGTTCTTGAGCTCAAGAATTTCGCCCTTTACGTCGACCGTGATCTTCTTCGACAAGTCGCCGTTCGCGACCGCCGTCGTGACTTCCGCGATGTTGCGCACCTGGCCGGTCAAATTGCCCGCCATGAAGTTCACGCTATCGGTCAGGTCCTTCCACGTACCTGCCACGCCGCTCACTTCCGCCTGACCGCCAAGAATCCCCTCCGAACCCACTTCGCGAGCGACACGGGTAACTTCCGAGGCGAAGGAGCTAAGTCGATCGACCAGCGTGTTGATCGTGTTCTTCATCTCGAGGATCTCGCCTTTCACGTCGACCGTGATTTTGCGGGAGAGATCCCCGTTCGCGATTGATGTCGTGACCTCGGCGATGTTGCGCACCTGCGCCGTCAGATTGCCGGCCATCATGTTCACGTTGTCGGTCAAATCCTTCCATGTGCCGGCGACACCCTTCACATCCGCCTGACCGCCGAGCGCCCCCTCCGAGCCCACTTCGCGAGCGACGCGCGTCACTTCCGAGGCGAACGAACGAAGCTGATCCACCATCGTGTTGATAGTGTCCTTGAGTTCCAAAATTTCGCCGCGCACATCGACCGTGATTTTCTTGGAAAGATCGCCGTTTGCGACCGCGGTCGTGACCTCGGCGATGTTACGCACCTGACCAGTGAGATTGCCCGCCATCGAATTCACGCTGTCGGTCAGATCCTTCCATGTCCCGGCCACGCCCTTCACGTCTGCCTGCCCGCCCAGTTTTCCTTCGGTGCCTACCTCACGCGCCACGCGAGTCACCTCCGAGGCAAAGGAGCTGAGCTGATCGACCATCGTGTTGATCGTGTCTTTCAACTCCAAAATTTCGCCCTTCACATCCACGGTAATCTTCTTCGAGAGATCGCCTCGGGCGACAGCCGTGGTCACGTCCGCGATGTTGCGCACCTGGCCCGTCAGATTGCGGGCCATGAAATTCACGGAGTCGGTTAAGTCTTTCCATGTTCCGGAAACGCCTTCCACGCGGGCCTGGCCGCCGAGAATTCCCTCCGAGCCCACTTCGCGAGCCACGCGCGTCACCTCCGAGGCGAACGAACGAAGTTGATCTACCATGACATTGACGGTGTCCTTCAACTCCAGGAACTCCCCTTTGACATCGACCGTAATCTTCTTGGTCAAGTCGCCATTCGCGACCGCCGTCGTCACTGTCGCTATGTTACGGACCTGGGCAGTCAGATTGCCGGCCATCAGATTTACGTTTTCCGTCAAGTCCTTCCAGGTCCCCGCGACGCCTTTCACCTTCGCCTGGCCGCCGAGCTTGCCTTCGGTGCCCACTTCGCGAGCCACGCGGGTTACTTCCGAGGCAAATGCACCGAGTTGATCGACCATCGTATTGACGGTTTTCGACGTGCGCAAAAATTCTCCCTGCAGAGGCCGGCCCTCGATTTCGGTCGCCATCGTCTTGGAAAGGTCGCCCTTTGCCACCGCGCCGATGACGCGGGCCATTTCGCTCGTCGGATGCACCAGATCGCCGATCAGCCCATTGACCGAACCGATCGCTTCCGCCCAACAATCCGACACGTCGCCCAGCGACGCGCGCTGGGAGATCCGCCCTTCCTTGCCCACGACCTGGCCGATTCGGTCGAGTTCCCGCGCCATGCGCTGATTGAGCCCGATGACCTCGTTAAACGTATCGGCGATCTTTCCCGGCATTCCCGTCCAGTCGTCCGGCAGCCGGACCGAAAAATCGCCACGTTTAAAGGCAGAAAGGGCGGCGAGAAGCCGTTTCTGATCGAGGCGATCACCGTTGACGCGCGAACCATTCCCGGCAGCAGCCGGGGAACGTGCTGGTGTGCTTTTTTTCATAGGTGTTGAGAAGGTGGAGCGAAGTTTACGGGGGCCCGCGGACCGCACTGCGCGGCGCTGCGGGAAGTTAAAGAAGTGCGACAAAAAATCAGCAGGAAATGTGCTGCCAACGACTCGGCGTCGCTTGGTGAGAGTTTTTGCTGTGCAGGACCTGTCACGGAATCCGGGCCCATCAAGGCCGTTGTTGAGATTCGGTTGTCACCGCCCGTTCAGGCGTATGATTTTACCTGAATTCGCTGGGGAAGTATCGGTTGCGTTTCCTGGAAACCGGGCGAGTGTCTCCGCCTATTGGATTAAGTTCTGTTTGTTCGTTGCGTGGTAGATCGTCAGCTGAGATTCCTCAGTGGTGGTTTGAAACTCGATTCTCGAGAACGGCTCTGTAGCTGGCAGTTATTGCTCCAAAAATAACAATGAAACTGTACGTAGGTAATCTCTCCTTTGAGACCACTGAAAACGATCTTCAGGATCTTTTCGAACAACATGGCAAAGTCACTGACGTCGCCTTAATGATGGATCGCACCACTGGCCGTTCGCGCGGCTTTGCGTTCGTCTCCATGGCCGACACGACCGAAGCCAACGCGGCTGTTGCCGCCCTGAACGGCAAAGAGGTGCAAGGCCGCACCCTGACCGTAAACGAAGCGCGCGCTCGGGAAGAGCGTCCGCGCCAGTCGGCCGGAAATCGCTATTAAATAGCGCTCTTTGATTCTGCGGACCGGCGCTCTGGAAAGAGCGCCGGTTCTGCACTCTCTATGGATTCTAAAAAAGCAATCGAGCTCGAGGGGAAGATCATTTCCGTCCTCGCGGGCACCATGTTCCGCGTCCAGCTCGCGAACGACCACCTCGTCCTCGCGCATATCTCCGGCAAAATGCGCAAACGTTTTATTCGCCTAACGACCGGCGATCGAGTAAAACTCCAGATGTCGCCCTACGACATCGATAAAGCGCGAATCGTCTACCGGCTCGGCTAAACCAATTTTATGACCACCCCAGCGGCCAACGAGAAAAAAACACCCATGATCAAACGAATATTAGTCCGATGCCCGGCGACCGCCAAACTCACGGCGACAGGCCTGACGATCGACGAGGATCTCTACGCGGACACGCCGCTCAAGAATCACAAGCTGACCTGCCCGCATTGTCAGCAAGTGCACGCCTGGACGAAAAAAGACGTCGTCCTCGCGCGATAGGGCGCCCGGATGGCCGCGCCGCTCTGCCGGCGCGAAGCTGCCTCCACCGCGGCGACAGTTGACATTCGACCCGCACAGCGGTTACGACTCGCGGCGTGACCTCGCCGGGCGGTAACCGCGAAGAACTCGACTCGATGGTTGTCGAGATCGAGCTCACGCTTTGCAGCATCATTCAGGGCGTCGCGCTCTACTTTCTGGTCGACAACGCGCGGCTCGTCCTCTCCGGAGGACAATCGGCTTCATGGCCTTACGTTGCCACCGGCCTGCTCATCATCCTCCTCTTTTGGTCGAGGTCGCTGATCCACACCTTGACCCTGATCCGGTGGCCCCTCGAGTTCGTGCACAATTTCTTCTATATCGCGTGCGCGCTGGTCGAATCGCTCGCATTCACGCGGCTGGCCCACCCTTTCACGTGGTTTGTCATGACCGCCCTCTTTGCCGCCATCGTCTGGGCCCTCTTTGTTTACGATTTGCGAATCGTCAGGCTGCGCGAGAAGGACAGCGCGGGACCGGTTGGCAGCCGGTTGTATGCCATGGTGGGCGCCGATCAACGCCTCAACATTGCGATCATCATTCCAGTGATCTTTGTCTTCAACGCCGGCAGCGCGATTGCGATTTACGCCCGACCAGACTTCTTCCTTCACCGCAACGGCCATCTCATATTGAGCGTATTACAGGCGACCGGCCTCGTGTTCTATCTTGCTCACGTAATCCGCGCGTTCATCAAATTCGTGCCATTGATCTCCGCCACGCGTCAGGAATGGCGCGACGCCGCCGAAAACGCGTCGCCCGGCTAGAGCTCGCCGCCGCGTTTGGAAGCGGAGCATTGCCTGCTGATGCAAATCGCCGATTATTCTCGCTGCGCTAATCCTGATCTCTCTCGGTTTCCACCGCCGCGATGATCTGAAGGACGTGGTTCTTTTGTTCAGCGGAGATCGGCGCGGTGGCGAGGGCCGCTCGAGCTTCATCTGGCACAGTGTCCATGTGTTTGAAGAATGCCCGCAGTAGTTGGTCGCGAAGAAGCGGGTCGGGGACTTGCAGAACTGGCATGAGCACGTCGGCCGTTTTCTTTTGAAACGGTGGCGTGTATTCGGCGGCCACAGCCTCGCGAATCGCGAGCGGCTGTTGCTCAATCCAGGCCAGCATCGCTTCCGGCGGTTTTCGGCTCCACTTGAAGATCTCGGTCAGCATCCCCTCCCAATAGGCCGGCGGAAATTTCGTCAGCCAATCGCCCAACGCGCGCGGGGTTGATTTCGGTTCTCCCGTTTCTTCCTCCTCACCCAAGATCAAGTTTTCAAACGCGGCCTTAAAGGCAGCGTGCCGTGTCGCGTCGTCGGGCAAGGCTTCAATGAATTTCCCCGCTTCTTCTTTCGAATCGAAGTACAAACCGCGCAGCATGTCGCCGATCGAGTCTTTCATGGCTGGATCGTCGACGTGTCCCAGGACATACGAGACGGCCGCGGCGCGGTCATTCTCGTACCAACCCTCCATGAAAGCCCGGCGATATTCCGGAACATCTGATTCCCCTCTTTTTTCCATCCATTCTTTTGCCGCTTTGGGATCGAAGCTCGCCAACTCTTCAATCAAGTCACGAGAAAGAAGGCTCTCGTGGCCATCCGGATCCGGATGATCATCGATGAATTGCGCGACCGCCGGGGCGTCAATGAACATCCATTCGCCGCGCACATGCCAAAGCATCCCAGATGACCGGCCCTGCACGCTCAGGCAGAGTTCTGCCATCGTGCGCATCGCAAATCCGGGCGCGGCATCCACCGCACACTCGAGGGCCAGGTATTGCAAACGCTTGTCCTTGATTTCCGAGATGGTTCTGGAGGCCGTTATCGGGTCGAACTGGACGAGGAGCTTGTAGAAGGCCGACACTGCAGCGATTCGGCGCGGTCCGTCAGGCATAGTCTCCAGTTCGCCGGCCCATTTTTTCCGCGCTTCGCCCGGCGCCGCGCGCAGCGCTTCATAAAACTCTGGGAACGGTAGTTTCAGGAGGTCCAACGCCGCCAGTTGCCGATAGCTCGTCGCACCGGGATTGATTGCTGACGATGGCGACGTGGAAGGGCGCATGTCCCCGCGGGCCTTCGCCGCCAACGCCCTCTCTTCGACAGTCCGTCCGGTGAAAAAGGCAGTGAGCGTAACAACGAGCAATGCTATTCCCGCCAATAAACGAGATCTAGTGGCCACTTGAATCCTCCGGCATCACGGTTCGCAGATACGCTTTTTGGTCCTCCGAGATCGGAAGATCGCTAATCGCTTTCATCGCCTCGTTCCGCTCAGTTCGGAGACGCCGGCCGAATTCTCCCAACACTTTGTTCCGCAAACTGCGATCCTTGATCGTGGAGCCGAGCGTCATCACCTGCTCGACCGATTCGGATTCCGCCACGCGGCAAAAGCTCACGATCGCCACATCGCGACGCTCCGGGCTGAGCTGATTGAACCAGCCGGTTGCCGCCGTCGCGTCCCGTTTGAGCCACTCCTGCCCGAGATCGCCGATGCTTTCGCTCCAGAACTCGACCGGCAGACTGACCATCCAGCGCGCCACCTCGTCAAACGGACGCTGATAACCCTCCGGGACGCCGCCGACGAGTACGGCGCCAGTCAGGTGGGCCACGTTTCCCATCGCGGCCTTGGCCTGCTCCGCGGGCAGAACCAGCATCAGCTTCGTCGCGTCGTCTTTCGATAACCGCATAAACTGGTAGACGAGATCGTTAATCGCTTCCTGAAAGTTCGGTCGCGTCGCATTCGCAACCGCATAATTTATGGCGGCCGCGGGATCAACCTCCGCCCAGCTCGTGACGAAGGCGCGAAAGGTATCCTTCGTCTGGCGCGCCGGATCCGCCTCCAGCCATTCTCGCGCGGCGGCCGGATCGATGTTCGGCCAATTGCAGAGGAGCGAAAACAGGCGGCGATCCTCTTCCTGATTTACCGGATGGCTCTCAATGAATTTGCTGACTGCTTCCGGGTCGACCCGGCTCCAATTCCAAATGACATCTTCTCGGTAAGCGCCGCGTCCTTGATAGGGCAATCGCACCATCATCTCCGCGAGGTCTCCCCAGATGGATTCCGGCGCGGCTTTCAGCAACGCGTCGATCGCAAGATCGCGCATGTTCAGGTTTTCCGCCCGAAACAGCGCCTCGATCGCGGCACGATGATCGACTTGAATCAGGCTCTTATAATAAGCGGTGACGGCAGCTCGCTGGCGCGGTCCTCGCGGCATTCGCTCGAGATCGCGGGCCCAGGCGAGGAGTTGTTCGCGGGATGCGGAACGCAGGACATCGTACAGTTCCGAAAACGGCACAGTGGCGATTTCACGGACACTCCCCTGGCCCAGAGGGTTCTCCGCCAGGACCCGGTAGCGCCGGGAAAGATTCGCCGAATCAACTAGCGTCTCCCCAGTCTGTTTGCTCAACGCCGCGGCATTCACGCTGTGCCTACCCGCCTGAAATCCTCCGACCGCGAACCCAGCCGCAAGCAATCCAAGGATCGCGACTTGTATCCGCGGGCCGGTCAGCATTCTTGGAGGGTCGGACATGGGGGCTCCCCGGACTAGAAAATATTCTATGTCTCCGGGCTGACTTCTTCGTTGTTCATCCGGCCCGAGCGCGTTTTGGCATCGTAATAGAGAACGACGAAGGCCGCGCCCAGTAACGGCCGCAAGAGGAGGTTCATTACCGCCGTGGCGACATCGGCGGCAATCATAAGCGCATCCGGAGTCTGCGATTGGGCCATCTTTTGCACTAACGCCATCGCTTCTTCCGGATTCTCGAGTCCGGCCAATCGCACCATCATGAACGGCAGCTGCAAACCAAAAGTCAGCCCCAAGAGGAGCAGCAACCAGACTGACGCGATGATCGCGCCGCGATAGAGCGGACGATCGAGCCGCGGCGCTTCCGGGACGCTGCGTGCGAGTTCCTTGCTTTCGCGCAGAGCGGCTAAAGGCGGGTGCGTCCCGAGCGCCGCCGTTTGTTGCCAGAACAGGAAGTTAATGAACAAACGCGCATTCATGTAAACCATGAAGCCGCCGATCAGCAGAATCATGAGCGACGCCAGAAGTGGATTCCCGATGCCGATGAATGCAATCATGGCCGCAAGCGGCACGAAGAACCAAAAGAAGTAACTCCCGTAAACCAGCAGGGCGACGGCGAACATGCGGACCCAGCAACGTAGCGCAGCGGAAAACTGAACTCCGAGCGAGCGGGCCCGGCCACGCAGGATGTCGTCCGCCACGAATTGAAAACCGGCGGCGGAAACTGGCCAGGCCAGGAGCAGCAAGACGAACATGACCAAACAAATCGGGGGCAGTTCCTGGGAAGGAAACGTGTAGGAGCCTGACGCCAAATCCGGGAACGGAATTTTCGGCAACGTCCATTGCAGGACAAACATCGGGACCGAGGTCAGGAGGCCAAAAAGCATGAACCGCGCGAAGCCGCGGCGATAAATCCGAAAAGTTTTCTCGAAAATCTGCCGCCACGTCCTCGGGCTCTCAAAGTCTCGCGGCGGTGGCGGTGGTGATGCCGCCAGCTCCACGTCACCAAAGATTTCGGGCAGCTCACCAGCGCAAATCCAGCGCCCGTCGCCCACGCGTCGGAGTTCGTTCGCCGGAATCAGCCGGCCCTCGCGCCTCCATTCGCGGAGGTCATCGGTCCCGACGGGGCCGTATTCCCTTCCTTCCACCCGGACGATCCATTCTTCTCCCACCTGGCTCTCTTAAGCGTGATTCGGCCGAAAGACTAGCGTCGCAAAAGAAGAGATTGAAAAACCATGAAGAGGTCCGGCAATTCCGCTACGTTCCGAGGGTGAAGCTGCTCCTGATCGACGGACATTATTACGTTTACCGCTCTTTCTTTGCGATCCAGAACCTCTCGAATTCCCGCGGCGAACCGACCAACGCGATCTTCGGGTTCACGAAAACGTTGCGGCTCATGCTCAAACATTTGCAGCCGGAGCTGGGCGCCGTTTTCTGGGACGAAGGCCTTCCGGAGAAGCGCATGACGCTACAGCCGGCCTACAAGGAGACGCGAAAGGAAATGCCGCAGCCGATGGTCCCGCAACTCAATTTTATCCAGGAGGAACTGACCCAGCTGCTCGGCTTCAAAAACATTTCGCTGCCTAACACCGAAGCAGACGATCTGATGGGCTGCTACGCGCTGGCGGCTTGCAAACGCAAGATCGACGTGGTCCTCGCGACCAATGACAAGGACCTCTACCAACTGGTGGGACCGTGCGTGAAAGTTTACACGACCGCCAAGGCCGACCTCCTGTCGCCGAAAGACGCATTTGCGCTGCTGGGCGAACCGGAAGTAACAACCAAATGGGGTGTACCCCCGAGTCTGATTGGCGACGTTCTCGCGCTTTCCGGCGATTCGGTTGATAACATTCCAAGCGCTGGATTCGGCCGCAAGACCGCCGCGACGCTTCTCCGCGAACACGGCGGACTCGAATCGCTTCTTACCGGCGTCGACAAAGTTAAGAGCGCACGGAACCGCGAGAAATTAATCGCGGGTCACGAGCAGATTAAGCAGAACCGCAAGATGGTGGAATTGGATTGTGACACACCCTTGCCGGTGCCGATCGACGATCTGCGGATCAAGCCGGATTACCCGGCCCTCATCGCCGCCTTGGAGAAATGCGAGTTCAAATCGCTGCTCCAGGAGGTCCGCGACGAGGCGTCCAAAGCAGGAACCGCTCGGCAATCGGAGTTGCTCCTTTAGAAAGCAAAACAAACCTGCATTTCGCTGAAAATATTTCGAACGACGGCCCCCCCAAGCTGTCAAATCAAACAGGTTAAGGCGATTCGGGCGGCCGCACGTTTTTCGTATTTGTTGTTTCTCCGCGTGCGCTGCCCGAATCCTTTTTTTGGCATCCCTGCCCGGCCTGTGGCCAACGATTTCGTGAATTTTTCGTAGGCGCCCGCTCTATGCAATCGGACCCCAGCCCGTTTGGAATCCGCGGGCTCTTGATCGACGCTCCAGAATATGGCTCTCTCCGCAGCCGGCGCGATGGTGCCGTCATTGTGGAAAATGGCCGTATCGCGGAGATCGGCGATTACGATGATTTGCGTAAACGGCTACGTGCCGCACCCGTGCGCTGGGTCGACCAGGGAACCGTCGCGATTTTCCCGGGCCTGATCGACTGCCACACCCACCTCCCGCAATATTCAGCGGTGGCCCGAGGCGAAAGCCAATTGTTGCCTTGGCTGCGAGAGAATATTTTCCCCGTCGAGCGCGAATTCACCGGCCCGAAAGCGAGGGAGGAAGCGCCGCTCTTCTTTCGCGAGCTGGCGCGAAATGGCACAACGACCGCGATGGTTTACGCAGCCATTTATGAGGACAGTTGCGATGTTGGCTTCGAAGCAGCGGAGCAGAGCGGTCTGCGCGTGATTCTGGGCAAGATGATGATGGACCTTGGATCTTACGGCCAGCTCCAGCCCAAGAAGATCCTCTCGGTTTCGCTAATCGAAAGCGAACGGCTTTGCCGGAAGTGGCACGGTACCGACAATGGCAGGCTCGAATATGCTTTCAGCCCGCGTTTCGCGGTGACCTGTTCGGAGAAAATGATGCGGAGCGCCGCCGAGCTGGCGCAGAGGTTCAACACTTATCTCCAGACACATCTGGCGGAGAACCGCGAAGAGATTGAAAAGGTGCACAACCTTCATATGTCGGCGCGCGATTATACGGACGTTTACGAGAAATGCGGCCTCCTGACACCGAAAACGATGCTGGGGCATTGCATCCATCTGAGTGCGCGCGAAATCGACGCCATCGCGGCGGCGCAATCGAATATCGCTCATTGTCCTACCTCGAATCTCTTTCTGGGCAGCGGCTTGCTCAAACTCGATCAACTCTTGAAGGCTGGTCTCGCCATCGGTCTCGGTTCCGACGTCGCAGCCGGTCCCGAACTAAACATGTGGCAGGTCATGCGCGGCGCCATCGATGTTCAAAAAGCCAGAAACATGTTCGAGCCAAATCTGCCGCGGCTCCGCCCGAGTGAGGCGTTCTATCTGGCCACGAGCGGCGGCGCGCGCGCGCTCGGCAAGTCCGCCACCATCGGATCGCTCGACGTCGGCAAGGAGGCGGACCTGATCGTTGTCGATCTCGTCGCGCTTCTCCCCTACGGAAAGCAAGGACGGCGGTTCGACGATTTGTCCACGGAGGATGTTCTGGCACTCTGTATTTACCGAGGCGGTCCGCAGGCGAACCTGGAAACCTACGTGCGAGGGAAATGCGTTTATCGCGCGCCTGAGCCAACTACCCGCGCATGAAAGAGACAGCGGCAGACCCCATCGCGATTGCTTTGCGCGAGGATATCGGCACTGGCGACATCACGACCGACTTCTTCGTTCCGGACGGACTGCACGCATTCGGTCGAATCATTGCGCGCGAACGCGCCATCGTCGCGGGCGGACAAACCGCCGCGGAAGTTTTTCGACGCGTGGATCCAAAATTAAATGTTGAGATCCTCCAGCCGGACGGCGCCGCGCTCACCGGCGGTGAGACGATCCTCGAAGTTCGCGGCGTGGCGCGCTCGATTTTGACCGCCGAACGCGTCGCGCTGAATTTCCTTCAGCGCCTCAGCGGCATCGCCACCTTGACGCGGCAATTCGTTGACGCCACCGGCAAGTCGCACGCAAAAATTCTCGATACGCGGAAAACGACGCCTGGCCTGCGAGCCCTGGAAAAATCGGCGGTCGTGTCGGGTGGTGGCGCAAACCATCGCTTTAACTTGAGTGACATGGTCCTGGTGAAGGACAATCACTTGAGCACTGGTTCCGGTTTCTCCGGATTTGCCGGCACGATCCAGCGTCTGCGCCAGGAGCGCCCCGGAATTCGGATCGAAGTGGAAGCCGAGCGCCTCGAACAGGTCCGCTCATTTCTCGAAGTTGAAGGGATCGACGTTATTCTGCTCGATAACATGAAGCCCTCCGAAATGCGGGAAGCCGTCGCGCTCGGACGGGAAAAAGTGAAATTCGAGGCGAGCGGCGGAGTAACCCTGAAAAATGTCCGCCAAATCGCCGCCACGGGCGTCGACTACATTTCGGTCGGCGCGCTCACCCATTCTGCGCGCGCGATCGACATGTCCCTGGAAATGACGCATGTCGGAACCTGACCTGAGCGACCGGTTGGTCGCGGATGAGATTCGCCGAGCGCTGGGAGAATGTTGTTTGGGAAATCAAGTCTTCGTGGTCGAGGAAGCGTCCTCCACAAATGACGTCATTTGGGAAGCCGAGAAGCGTGGCGCTCCTGAAGGGTTCGTGGTTTTCGCCGAACGGCAAACCGCAGGCCGCGGGCAGTATGGACGTCGCTGGGAATCCGCGCCGTATCAAGGTTTATGGTTTTCGGTTCTGCTCCGGCCGCCGATCACGCTGAACGAATCGCCGCAGTTAACTTCGCTCCTGGCCGGTGCGGTCGTGGCGACCATCATTGAAGAGACCGGTTGCGCCGCTTCGATCAAGGCGCCTAACGACATCTACGTGGCTGGCCGTAAGACCGCCGGCGTCCTGGTCGAAGGTCGAACCGCGAGCGACCGAAGTTATGTCGCCGTCGCCGGCGTGGGCGTAAATGTGAACCAAATACTCGAAGATTTTCCCGTGGACCTGCGAACGGCCGCGGGGTCGCTCCGTATGGCAACCGGCCGCCCGATCCAGCGCGGTCATCTGGCCGTGGCGTTCCTCCGAAAGTTGGAAGCCGATTATCGGGCTCTCACGCCGGCCTAGTGGCGCGGAACTGCTGAAAGCCCCGTAATTTCTCCAGCGCACGCCCGCTATCGATTTGTTCGCGCGCCAGTCCGATTCCGTCGCTCATGTCGCGAGCCAGCCCGGCCACAACGAATCCGCCCGCGGCATTGACGAGCGTCAGATCTCGCTTGGCTCCCTTGATTTCGCCGGACAAAATCCCTTCAACGTGCGCCGCGTTCTCCGCGGCGTCTCCGCCGCGAAGGTCATCCAAAGCGCTGGGCGGAATATTGAGCCAGCGCGAATCGATCACGCCGGAAATGACTTTGCCATGCAACAGTTCGGCCAGGATGGTGGCTCCGTTGGTCGAGATATCGTCCATGCCGTCCCCCGTCTCGGTCAAACCGTGCACGACCCACGCGCGTTCCCGTCCCAGACGGCGCAGCACATCCGCGAAAACATTCGTCAGCCGCGAGGAAAATACGCCGATCAATTGGCGCGCCGGTCGGGTCGGATTGAGCAACGGCCCCAATAAACTAAAAACCGTTCGAATATTCTCGCGCGCCAGGCGCCGGCGCATCTCGGCAATGGCGCGATATGCGGGATGATATTGCCGCGCGAAAATGAAGCAGAGTCCCAGGCGTTCGGCACATTCTCTTAAATGCGCCGGCGGCAGATCGAACGGAGCGCCCAAGGCCTCCAGCACGTCGGCACTCCCGCAGCGCGAAGTGACACTGCGATTGCCATGCTTCACCACTACCGCGCCACCGGCCGCCAGGACAAACATGATAGTTGTCGAAACATTGAAGAGATCGAGCCCGTCGCCGCCCGTTCCGCACACGTCGATCATCGGTCCCGCCACGTTTTTCGGATCGATCAACGGATCGACCGCGCGATTGATCAATTGCTGCACAAAACAGACGATCTCCTCCACGGTCTCGCCTTTGCGGTGCAACGCTGTCAGGAAATTCGCCTTCACCGAGTCCTCCGTTGTATCGGAAAGAAGCAGCGCGACGGCGACGCCCACGTCGCCGGCGTTCAAATCGATGCCCGCGTTCAGTCTTTCGGTGAGCGCTTTCATTTCGGTCTCACACCGGCTGCGCCTCCATCTCCCGTAACCAATCGCGATAGATTTCAGGAGAAATTTCCGACGGCTTGATCTCACTTCGCCCGCCCCAGAACACATTGGTGTAGGAGACCGGGATTCCGCACGCCCCCAAGTGCTCGTCGATCGTTCGTTTATGCTCCAAGAGCAGTTCCTTGTCGGTGCCGTGCGCTACCGCCATGATGTTGACGTTCCGAAACTCCGGTCCCGCTTCGCGCCAGTAGCAATGCGTGAGAATATGATGCCGGCCCACTTCGCCGCCAGCCTCCCTTTCGCGTCCAGCGGGCACGGCCCAATGGAATAGGGCGTTGAAACGGGTGACGCGCACACCCCCGGCCGAGGGTTTGACGTGCTCGAGAAAAGTCGAGAAACGTCCGATTATTTTCCGCGCGTTGAGCGATTCGGCAATTCGACAAAATTCATCCGGTGAAAGGCCGGCTTCCCGGGCGCGCGGCAGCCATGGTGAGGGCGCAATTTCTTCGGGCGTAAACTCCCGCTTCAGCGCGATCAGGACTTTCCACTCCAGCTCACTAACTTCCGCGACGTGCACGGGCGCCATCGTGGCGGGTCGATCTGCTTTGCTTCCGGGCTCGATCGTTCTCCGGCGGACATGACCGACGCCCAAAGTGAAAATCCCTTTCGCCGGCATCAATCGAAAATGGTCCGCGCCGACTTTCTCCGCGAGGAGTTCGCCGTGGTGTTGCAGCGAAAATCCGCGGGGAACTTTCAGCGTTGTCCAAAGTTTATACTCTGATCCGGGCGTTACGGAATCGGTAGAGCGCAAGACGACGTGCCCGGAGAAGGGATCGCGTTGAGACATGTAATCAAAAGCCGCGTCGATTTTCTCGGGCGCCACCTTCCAGGCGACAAGCGCGCCGTCAGCGAGATTGGTGGCCAGCAATGTTTGCCTGACCCGGCGTACGGTCCCCGCTCGCAGCATCGCCGCAATGCGCACCATTACCGTCTCTGCTGGAACACCGGAATGTCGCGCAATTTCCTCGAATGGTTCACGCACGAACCCCTCGATCTTGTCCTCCGAGACCGCGAGGATTTTCGCGTTAATCGGATCGTTGTGTTCGACAGGTAACATTGGTTTCAGCTGTAGCCACGGCTCTGTCGGCCGTGCGGGAATTAAAGGGCAAATAGAACACGGCGAATAGGGCCGTGGCTACAACGGACTTGCGCCGCGCGGTAGATCGTCCAAAAAAATGGCAGATTGTGCGCGATGCTTGTCATAACCGGCCGGCGGCGTCATCGCGTTCACCCGCCCGGCCAAACAGGCGGTTTTATCATCCGTCGCTTGACATCGAAGGGCATCCGCCGCACACGCGTAAGACGCTGGCCCAGGACCGGCGGTTACAACAAAACAAACCAACCGTGTTCAAAGCGATCTTCTTCGACGGAGCGGGCACGCTCATCCATCTGCCCGAAAGCGTGGGGCACCATTACGCCCTGGTCGGCCAACGGATTGGCCTGGCGCTCGACGCCGCGGCCCTCGACAGGGCCTTCACCGCCTGCTGGAAACAAATGCCGGCGCGTCCCGCGATCGAAGGTCCGCGCGAGGATGACGATAAGGGGTGGTGGCTGGAACTGGTTGACCAGGTGATCGATCACGTCGCGCCGGGCACGAGCGACTTGGATCGAGACGCGTTCTTCGAGGTGGCCTACTCGCACTTTGCCGAAGCGGGAGTGTGGGAACTATATCCCGAGGTGATTCAAGTCCTCGAAGCTCTTCGGCCACGTTTCGATCTCGCGGTAATTTCGAACTTCGATGGCCGCTTGCGCATGATCCTGGAGCAACTCGGCATCTCACAATTTTTCTCCCACGTGTTTCTCTCCAGCGAACTCGGTGCGGACAAGCCCGATCCGTTGATTTACCACCGTGCCCTGAAGTTGGGCGGTCTCTCGCCTAACGAGACCTTGCACGCCGGCGATGATCCGGTCCGCGACTGGGGGGGCGCGGATGCGGCGGGATTGTCGGTCTTTCGCCTCGAACGTCCCCGAAATTCGCTGCGCGACTTGCTGGCGACCCTGGAGGCATAGAATTGCAGGGCAAGCGCATCACATGCGGCGATCGCGGCAGGCGGAGCACAGGCCCCGCAAATCTTGCAGCGGCCCCTGAAGTGGATTAGAAACGTTCCTCCCGGCGCGGGTTGGTAGCTCAATGGTAGAGCAGCGCCCTTTTAAGGCGTTGGTTGCGGGTTCGAGTCCCGCCCAACCCACCCCATCTCAAAATCGTCGTTTCATGGTAAGAGCCGTTAGCGCCAAACGGCCAACGCAGAAGGCCGTTGCGCCAGAACCGGCAGGAGAGGCTGACTGTTGCGCCATGCTCCGACACCAACATGGAAATGGTGTCCGAAAACTCGCAGAAAGGTCAGATGGTTACGAGCTTCCAATCCAGATTCCAACCAGAAACACCAACACTCCTCCGACGATCACTTGAAAAGCGGCTCGAAGAAACGGCGTGTCCATGTACCGGTTTCGGATCCAGCTGATGAGCAGAAGTTCAATGGCCACGATTACAACGGCCACGGCGGTGGCGGTTCGAAAATTCCGGATCAAATACGGCAACGTGTGACCGATTCCCCCCACGGTGGTCATCAAACCGCAGACGATGCCACGAAGCAGAGGTTTGCCGCGGCCGGTCAGGCTGCCGTCATCAGAAACGCCCTCGGCGAATCCCATCGAAATCCCCGCTCCGACGCTGGCGGCGAGGCCAACCACGAAGGCATCGTGACTGCTCTGAGTGGCAAAGGCCGCGGCAAAGACCGGCGCGAGCGTTGAGACCGAGCCGTCCATCAGTCCCGTCAACCCCGGCTGGACAATTTGCAAAACGAACAATCGCCGATGGGCCTTCTCCTCTTCCGCCTCGACCGCCGGAGTCAGATATTCCTGTTCGAGATTATCGGCCAGGGTAATATGCTTCCGCTCCGCCTCCGCCAGGTCTCCCAATAGCTTCCGCGTGGACGCATCGCTGACTTTACTCGCAGCGCGCTCATAAAAACGCCGGGTCTCCGTCTCCATCACCTCGGCCTGGCGGCGAACCGTCTTGAGTCCGAGCGGCCGGATCATCCACACCGGCTTGCGGTGCACGAACCCTTTCACGTCTTCCCTGCAGACAAGGGGGATATGCTCTCCAAACCGGCGACGATATTCCTCGATCAATCGCCGGCGGTGCTCATCCTCTTCAGCCTCCATTTCTTTGAAAATTTGAGCGGTAGCTGGGTAATCGGCTTTCAATCCGGCGGCGAAATCTGAATAGATCCGCGCATCCGTTTCCTCGGAGGAAATTGCCAGCGCCAGGATTTCCTGTTCGGAAAGGTCTTTGAAATTTTTTGCCACCGCGTTGTGGGAATATTATTTCTTCGCTTCCGAAGCACTAGGGGAAGGAGCCGGCGTCGCTGCGACGTTGACGTGTGTTCCGGTCGTAATAGAGTCGGACGGGTTGACAATTACCCT
>JBEEHC010000105.1:0-11225 GCA_041167205.1 Verrucomicrobiota bacterium | reverse complement strand
CGACTCTTTCGCCGGGAGAGAACCACGGCGATAATGATGATGACGACCAGCGCGGCGACTCCAAGGCCGACCTTCATCGGCATGCTCATTCCTTCCGGTGGCGGCGGCTTCGGGGTGGCCACGGGCGCGGCGACCACCGGGCGCGGCGACGCCAGTTTGGCCTGCACGTAAGCCATGCGCTGGGTCGTGTCGAAATCGTCGGGCTTCAATTTCAAGGCGGCTTGCAGATCAGTCGCAGCCAGCGCGAATTGACTCATCCCCACGTAAGCATCCGCGCGCCGGTTGTAGGTGAGCGGATTGTCCGGTTTCTTTTCGATGCTGGCCGTGTAATCCCGGACCGCATCCTCGTATTTCCTCAGATTGTAAAAGGCGTAGCCGCGCCGGTCGTAACAGACCGGATTTTTCGGATTCAGCTCGACTGCCTTGTTGTAGTCAACGAGAGCATCATCGTACTGATTCTGGCCCATCCGAGTCTGGCCGCGTTCGAGATATCCAACCTCACTTTTCGGTGCGATCTCGATCACTTTTGCGAAATCCGCCTGCGCTTCCGTCACCTTCCCCGCGGCGCGATAGACGCGGCCGCGATCGGTATAAAGCCGTTCGTCCCTCGGACTAAGTTTAATCGCTGCCGTAAACTCGATGATCGCTTCGTCGTACTTGGCCGCCTGCGCGAGCTCATTGCCCTTGTTCCCATGAACAACGGCGTCGGTTTTGTTATCCGCGTAGGTGAAGGTCGCCGCTGCCAAAAACAGCAGGCCGGCGGCCAGTGCCATAAAACCATTCTTCGTCATGTTCATACTAATCCTTCGGCTGAGATGCAGTTGCGGGGGGTCAATCTTTTAGGCGACGCGCAAGCGCACGGGAAGCATAATCGCCTGCGAACAACTGTTCGTCGAACCGGTGTTACCTAGTGAGGCGCGGCCGCAGGGGAGACCCCGGGAGCAGGCGTTGCACCGGTCGGGGCCGGCGAGGAATTCGCGCGGGTTTGTAATGCTTTCAACCGGCTCTGCGCATCGGCGTCGTCCGGCTTGAGCTTGAGCAACGCGCGGAGATCAGCCTCGGCGCTCTTGGTATCGCCAGCCATGGTGTGGGCCACGGCCCGGTGACGATATCCGTCCGGATCCTTCGGGTCTGTCGCGATTGCCTTGGTATAGTCCGCGATCGCTTCCTTGTATTTTTTCAGATTTCGATAAGCGAACGCGCGTCGCTCGTACGCGCCCCCGTCCTCCGGAACTTTTTGGATCACTATTGCGTAATCATCGATCGCCTTCTGCCATTCACCTTTCGAGACAAAGACAAAACCACGAAAGCGCTGGGCATTGACATCATTGGGCGCGATTTCCAGGGCCTTGTTGAAATCCGCCAGCGCCGGATCCAGTTGCTTCTGCGCCAGGAGCACTTCGCCGCGGCCGATATACGCCGCGGCATTCTGCGGGGCGATCTCGATCGCCTTTGAGAAATCTGCCAGCGCTTCAGTCAGTTTGCCCGCGCCGCGATAGGCCGTCCCACGGTTAAAATAATTTTTCGTGTCTCCCGGCTCGGCCTCGATCGCTTTGCTGAACTCCGCGATCGCTTTCTCGTAATCATGTTTCTTGGCGGCTTCCACGCCGCGGGCCGAATGCCCGCCCGGATCTTGCGCGTTCGAGGCAGCCGCGTTCGCAGGCGCCTGGGCCGCGCTTCGTCGGGGCTTCTTGGCATGCAAAGCTCCAGTCGGATACGCCACGAATGCGATCGCCAGACTGATAACGGTTCCGATTTTGTAATTGTTCATGTGACTCCGCCTATTAGATGAAGACGTAAATCGATTGCAAGCCAGCGCTTCTTTCTTTGAAATCGAGACCCGGTTTTCCGCGGATGTAAAAACATGACAAAAGAGGGACGCGAAACATTCCTGCGAGGCTACGCCGCCATCTTCGCGACCGTACTCATCTGGTCGACCCCATCCCTGTTTCAATTCTACCTCAATCGCTTCTACGACCCGTGGGCGCAAAACTTTTACCGGTACTCGGTCGGCTGCCTCGCCGTCCTGCCGTTCGTATTTTTCTTCTCCCGGCGAAGCGGACCGCGGATTGATCGCGGCCTGTTCCTCGCGTGCCTCATCCCCGCGCTCCCAAACGTCGTCCATCAAATCGCCCAGAACGTCGCGCTCTTCCATATGGGCCCGGGCGTTTACGCGATTTTCATTCGTTCCTCCGTCATTATCACCACGCTGCTCGCGCTCATCTTTTTTCCGGAAGAGCGCTGGATCGTCCGCCAATGGCAGTTTCAAGTCGGAACTCTTCTCGGCCTGGTCGGCGCGGTCGGCGTCCTTTGGTTTCAACCGGGACAGGAAGGCGGGACGATCCCGCTGCGTGGAATTGCCGTCGCTTTCACCGCGAGCTTTTGCTGGGCGCTCTACAGCGTCCTGGTGAAGCGGCCCTCCGCGCGGCTTGGCCCCATCCGCAGCTTCGGTTTGATCAGTTTCATCACATCGGCGCTGCTCTTGCCGCTTACGCTGGCGTTCGGGTCAATCGCGACCCCGCTTCATGCCGGCGCGCGCGTGAATATCATCCTGATCGTCTCCGCCGTGACCTGCATCAGTCTGGCGCACGTTTTGTATTACATCGCCATCCGCAGAGTTGGAGTCGCGCTCTCGCAGACTCTGCAGCTTCTTTGTCCGGCCGGCGCCCTCGGGCTCTCCGCGCTCGTTTTCGGAGAGCGTCTCACTCACGCGCAGATGTGGAGCGCGGCCATCCTGCTCTTCGGCGCGTTCCTGGCCATGCGGGTGAAAACCGGGGCAGCTCCTATCGCGGCGGAAAATCTCTAGCGATCAGATAACTCGCGGTCCTGGCAGACAAAACGTTTTGCGGGCGACCTCGGAGCGCAGGTCCTTCGCGTCGTACCATCTCTCCAGGCAATCCTTGTCCAGCAAATCGCCGTTATTCTCCTTGAAATCGTCCCAACCGTCATGCCCTCTCCGGGCGCGGCGCTCACCGATTACGGCGAGAAATGCGACCGTAATTGTTTCGTGATAAACCTCCGGCCGGCCACCCTTCGCAGCCATTAGTCTTAAGCCACGCGAAAATCGCGCCACCGCTTCGCCGAAAGGATACCGTCCCAGCATCTCATAACCGAGCCGGAGATGTTCGCGATGTGGAAACAGCGCTGGATCGAGCGCTCCGGTTTCCAGCGCGAGTAATTCGTCCCCGACACCCGCGTCAGCGCTTGTCATCGCTCCTCCACGAGCCGGTGACTATCCTCGGCGGTCAACTTGAGGCCGTAGACGCTCTTCAGGCGTTCGATTTGTCCGAGAGTCTCTCTCGAGAACGGCGCCTTCCCTTCCAAGGCGTGCAGCGTCACGCCCTCCAGCAAGTCGCCGAGAGAAATGTCCAGGTATTCCGCGAGGCCTTTGAGCACCTTCACCAGAGTTTTCTCCATCCGCGCGCCGACCTGAATGCGATCCACCCGTTTGGGCTGCGCTGCTTTCGTTTTCTTCATGTTATATTGTTACCATGATAACAACATAACGCAAGGGTATTCTTCTGTAGGGCGGGTCGCCGATCTCGGTCCCCCAGCCAGAGCGTGCCGGTTAACCTTCGCGATGCTTCAGCGCCTGCATCTTGCGCGCCAACTCGATAAACCCGCCGCGATAACCCGCCGTGTCACGACCTTTTCCCTCCTGCGCCCATTCGATCACCGCGCCGATCGTCCCTTTGCCTTTGTACTGCGAATCGCGCAGGATCATCCCAAACTCCGCCACCGCCGCCGCGAACTTCAGATCGGGCGCCGCGTTCTCGAACTTGGAGCCGTTATCGACGAATGACCGCTCCGTCAGTTCGCTCGCGTCGCCGTCCGGTTTTTTGTAGCGCAGTTTCACCGTGACCATCTCCTGCGACTGCTTCGGATCCACCTGCGTTGTCGCCACCGCGGCAGAATTCGGGGCCTGATATTTCAGCGGATCCACCGGAGGAATGCTGGCGGAAGGATCAGCCGCGCCGGTTCCCACCGGCACGATTTCATACAACGCCGTGACCGTGTGCCCAGCCCCGATCTCGCCCGCGTCGACCTTGTCGTTATTGAAATCCTCCTTCCGCAGCATCCGCTTCTCGTACCCGATCAACCGGTATGACACGACGCGCGCCGGATTGAACTCCACCTGGATTTTCACGTCCTTCGCGATCGTCATCAGCGTGCCGTTCACTTGCTGCACGAGAACTTTGCGAGCTTCGTCCAGCGAATCGAGGTATGCGTAGTTGCCGTTTCCTTTGTCGGCCAGCTTCTGCATCGTCGAATCCTTCAAGTTATCCGTCCCGACGCCGAGCACACTGAGGAAAACGCCGCTCTTCGCTTTCGTTTCGATCAAACGGATCAGGTCGCCCTGGTTGGTCACGCCGATATTGAAGTCGCCGTCCGTCGCGAGAATGACGCGGTTGACACCGCCCTTGATGAAATTGTCCGCCGCGACTCTGTAGGCGAGCTCGATGCCTTCCGCGCCGTTCGTCGAGCCGCCAGCCTTCAACTCTTCCAGAGCGCGCAAGATCGTTTCCTTGCGATCGCCGGTCGTGGAGGGCAGCGCCAAACCAGAGCCGCCGGCATAGATGACGATCGCGACGCGATCTTTCTCCGTCAGCTTTTCCACGAGCAGCCGCATCGCCTCCTTCACGAGCGGCAGCCGCTCGGCTGGCGTCATCGATCCCGACACATCGAGGAGGAAAACCAGATTACTCGCGGGCCGGTTCTCGGTCGCCACTTCGCGGCCCTTCAATCCGATCCGGAGCAGCCGATGGCTGCCGTCCCAGGGGCACGCCGTGGCATCGAGATCGATCGAGAACGGCTTCTCACCTTCCGGCTCGCGGTAATCGTAGGTGAAATAATTGATCATCTCTTCCACGCGGACCGCATCCCTGGGCGGGAGCGCGCCGGAGTTGATGAAACGCCGGACGTTCGAGTACGAAGCCGTGTCCACGTCGATCGAGAAGGTCGAGAGCGGATTGCTCGCCGCCGGCAGAAACGGATTCTCCGAGACGTGATCGTACGTCGCCGTGTCAAAATCCTGGCGATATCTTGAGGGCAATTCGGATTCGGCAGGAGGGGGCATTGGCTTCATCATGCGGGCCAATGCTGGAGCGGAGTCCTTGGTCTTGCCGGCCCCAGTGGAACTGCGCTTCGCATAATATTCTCCCGCGGAGGCGGACGTTCGCCCGTCCAGGTGAAATTCTGGCGTCGCGTTGGGTGGTTCTGCCTGCATCGCCAGGAGATTCTGTTGCGCAGGCGTCGTTGCGGGTTCGGTTTCGACCGCTGCTTCCGGTATTGCTTCCACAATGGTGGAAGAGTTTGCCGCCGGGAGGTTCATTGGTTCTTTGCGCAGACCCGGGCCCTTCTGCGCGATAGTTCCCCGCTCTCGCTGAATCGTCGAAACAGCCAGGACACCGACCACCGCAAAAATCGCCAGGGCCGCGGCGAGCGAGCCCCATTGCGTAGAAGACCAGAGACGCCGCTGCTGCTCCATTCGGATGATGTTTGGCGAACGTTCCGGCAGCTGATGCTGATCGGCCGCGTAATCCGATTTCAGCAGCCGGGAGAGCTGTTGCGTTTCGGCCACGAATTCCTGCGCTTCAGGCGAGGAAGCGACCGCCTGCTCCATCACGGCTTGTTCCGCGCCGGAAAGTTCGCCGAGGGCGAAGGCCGTTAAGTTGGGATCGTCGAGGTTTATTTTCATGAGACTATTCGAGGGGTGAAGGGTAAAAAATCCTTGGAGGCCTGTCCGTAGCGCTGGCGCAGAGTCTTCAGCGCGTTGTGGATTAACACGCCAACGTTGCTGACCGATAACTCCGTGATTTCGCTGATCTGCTGATAGCTGAGGTCGTTTTGAAATTTGAGTTGCAGCACTTCCTGCTGGCGCGGCGGGAGCGTGCCCAGAATTCGCAGGAGGAAGCCGCTTGCTTCTTTCGCTTCGAGTTTCTCGTAGGGCGCGGGCTGTTCGCTCTCGCGCGCTTCGAGGAGCTCCTGGTCGAGGTAAGTCATGCGCTTTTCCTTTCGGCAAATATTGAGGGCGCCATTCCTACAGACGGTGAAGAGCCATTTCGCCGGGGCGTGGTCGGGTTCGGTCCGATTTTCGAATTGCAGTTTCACAAAAGTTTCTTGCACGACATCTCGCGCGCGGTCGCTATCGCCCAGGATGCGGGTCGCATATTGCAAGAGCGGCCGTTCGAAGCGCTTGAGCAGCGCGTCCATTTGTTCGCCGTCGATTTTCGCCGCCTTGACCTGGACGCTTTGCATCTTGTCTCACCAGTCTAACGCGCGAGCTGCCGGAAAATTACGGAATATTTTGATGCGCTTTGATCCTTCAGGTAGGGACGCTTCTCCGAAGCGTCCGTCGAATTGGAATAGTCGGCGCGCTCGGAGAGCCCGCCCTACCTGGATGGACTTCGCCTTTTTCCGTTGCCAAGCCGAACAACAGTTTCAGATTGCCGGTTCAATGGAATTGAAGCGCTATCTCGTCGCCCGCCAAAAGGAGGTGGACCGCGCGCTCGATCGTTTCCTGCCTAAGGAATCGACCCCGCCGGTCACGATTCACAAGGCGATGCGTTACAGCTTGTTCGCTGGTGGAAAACGGCTGCGGCCGATCCTTTGCCTCGCCGCCGCCGAAGCCTGCGGCGGCAAAATCAGCGCGGCACTGCCGCTGGCCTGCGCCGTCGAATGCATCCACACCTACTCACTTGTTCACGACGATCTCCCGAGCATGGACAACGACGATCTCCGGCGCGGCCGCGCGACTTGTCACAAGGTTTTCGGAGACGGCATCGCCATCCTGGCCGGCGATGCACTCTTGACGATTGCGTTCGAAATTGCCGCGAACGTTCAAACGAAGCGGTACGATCTCCGCGAAATCTTTCGGGAAATTGCCACGGCGGCGGGAAGCCAGAAACTGATCGCGGGTCAAGTTGCCGACCTCGAAGCGGAGGGCCGCCGCATCAACCGAGCACAGTTGCGCTACATCCATGAAAACAAAACGGCGGCGCTGCTGACTGCTTCCGTTCGTTTGGGCGCGATGGCGGCAAACGCCGCCCAGAAGCAGCTGACGGCGATCACTGCGTTCGGTCGCGCCTTGGGCCTGGCTTTCCAGGTGATCGACGACATTCTCGACGTCACCCAAACATCCGAGAAACTCGGCAAGAGCGCGGGCAAGGATGTCGCCGCGAAGAAAGCGACCTATCCGGCGGTGATCGGGCTCGACAAATCGCGCGCCGAAGCGCGGCGGCTTACCTCGGAAGCGCACTGCGCTCTCAAATCCCTCGGGGAAAGCGCCACCGTCCTGCGCGCTCTCGCGGATTACCTGTTGCAGCGTGAGTATTAACCTCCCTGAACCGCGAGCTTTTTGTAATACACAGGAGAAATAGACTTCGGAGCCTTCGCATTTCGGTTAAGCAAAAGCCGGAAATGACAAAATGGTTCCGGACGGACAGCTCCGAGGTTTATTCTGACGGGTCGCTCTTCACGCTCTTCATTTTGATGATCCATTAAAGAGATGGCAGCAGCGCTGCGATGTTGACTTTCGCTCGTGGGTTTGGAAGGAATGTCCTTTCAGCAATTGAAAGGAAAAAGAACCAATGAAAATCGGCGACATCGCACCGGATTTCGAAGCAGACACGTCCCAGGGTAAAATCCGCTTTCACGACTGGATCGGCGACTCCTGGGTCATTTTGTTTTCACACCCGAAGGATTTTACTCCAGTCTGCACGACTGAACTCGGCTACATGGCTAAGATAAAGCCAGACTTCGACCGTAGAAACGTGAAGGTCATCGGATTGTCGGTCGACTCGACTGGCGATCATCAGGGATGGGCGAAGGACATCGAGGAAACGCAGGGACACGCGCCAAACTACCCAATTATTGGCGATGCTGACTTCAAGGTGTCGAAGCTTTACGGGATGCTCCCGGCCGAAACCGAGGGCGATCCGAAAAAACGCACGCCGGCGGATAATGCGACCGTGCGCAATGTTTACGTCATCGGCCCCGACAAGAAGATCAAGCTCATCCTGGTTTATCCGATGACCACCGGCCGCAACTTTGATGAAGTGCTACGCGTGATCGATTCGTTGCAACTGACCGCGAAGCACCAGGTCGCCACGCCGGTCAATTGGAAGCCAGGCGAGGACGTGATCATCGCCGGTTCGGTCTCGGACGACGAAGCGAAGCGGCGTTATCCGCAAGGCTGGAAGGCGCCGAAACCGTACATTCGGATTGTGCCGCAGCCCCAGTAAGAGTGCTGACGGGGCCGTGGCCGCCGCTCCTCAACCACGTTCGGCCGCAGACTGGGAGCTCGTGCGCGTGAGATGAAGGTGACGCGGCCCGAAGTGTGCCGCACATTGAGTTGTGCATCAGGTTTCGGACAGGTCGATTGATTGGAATGGGGTCCGGGAAGATTTCCCGATCCTGGACCAGCAGGTGCGTGGGCATCCGTTGATTTACTTCGATAACGCGGCGACGACCCAGAAGCCGCGCGCGGTGATCGAGGCGCTACATTCCTATTACGAGCACGACAACGCTAACGTGCATCGTGGTCTGCACGAATTGAGCTCGCGCGCGACCGAAGCCTACGAGAGTTCGCGCCAGCGCGTGGCGAATTATTTGGGCGCGGCAAGCGCGGACGAGATTGTGTTTACGCGCGGGACGACAGAGAGCATCAATCTGGTGGCGCAAGCCTGGGGCGGTAAATTCCTTCGCGCCGGAGATGTGATTCTGCTCACCGAGATGGAGCACCACAGCAACCTCGTGCCGTGGCAGCTCCTGGCCGAACGAATCGGCGCGCGTCTTCGCTTCGTCCCGGTGCGTGACGACGGCACGCTCGCGCTCGAACAGCTCGACCGATTGCTCACCACGGAAGTGAAACTTTTCGCGTTTACGCACGTTTCCAATTCGCTCGGCACGATCAATCCCGTGGCCGAGCTTTGCCGGAAGGCGCGCGCGATAGGCGCGCTAACATTGGTCGATGCGGCGCAAAGCGCGGGACATCTGCCGATCGATGTCAAGGAATTGGGCTGCGATCTCCTCGCCTTCTCCGGACACAAAATGTGTGGGCCGACGGGGATCGGCGCGCTCTACGGTCGTGCCGAAATTCTTAACGCGATGCCGCCATGGCACGGCGGCGGCGAGATGATCGTCAGTGTGACGTTGGAAAAAAGCTCATTCAAGAAAGCGCCGCATCGTTTCGAGGCGGGCACGCCTAATATCGCCGGCGCGATCGGACTCGCGGCGGCCATTGATTACATCGAACGCATCGGGCGCACCGCTATTTTCGAGCACGACGCGCAACTGACCAGTTACGCTATCCAGCGTTTCGCCGAGCTGCCCGGCGTCCGCATTCTCGGACCCTCCGGGGAGCGCGGCGCGATCGTTGGTTTCGTCATGGAGACGGCGCACCCGCACGATCTGACGACGTTCGCCGATCAGCAGGGGCTGGCCTTGCGCGGCGGACATCATTGCAATCAACCGTTGATGCGCCGGTTTGGTCTGCCGGGGACGACGCGCGCGAGTTTTTATTTTTACAACACGGCGGCCGAGATCGATCGCATGATCGACATCCTCGGCGCCGCCGCGCGGTTCTTCGCATGAGTCTGGATTTCGAAGAGCTTTATCAGGAGGTAATCCTCGATCATTCGAGAAGACCGCGAAATTTCGGCGTGCTGGAGAACGCCGATGTGCTCGTGCACGGCGATAATCCCTCGTGCGGCGACGAAATTCATCTCGGCGTGCAGTTCGGGACCGACGGCAGATTGCAGGAAATAAAATTCAGCGGGCAGGGCTGTGCCATCAGTCTGGCATCTGCCTCGATGATGACGACGAAGTTGAAAGGCAAAAGTCGCGCGGAAGCTACGGAAATGGGACGCGCCTTTCAAAATCTGGTGACCACCGGAGAAAGCGAGCAAGCGAAAAGCCTGGGCGATCTCCAGCTTCTTCAAGGCGTGCGAAAATTTCCGCAGCGCGTTAAATGCGCGATGCTGGCCTGGCGCGCGGTCGAACAAGCCCTGGCGCAGACCGCGGGCGAAGCGACCGTTTCCACTGAAGCGGATGCCGGCAATCGATAGTGCGCCGGCGCGAAAAAGCTTGCTTCAATGATTGTTGCCAGAGCGTACCGTACTCGGTGTGGGTGGGCGCGACTTGTGTATCATGTGAGTAGCAACCCGACACCGTCATTCTAATCAACGGTGGTTCGTTCTGGAGTTCTCACGATCATGCCAGCGCCAGATTCGGATCGATCTCCTGGGTCAGGTCTGATGCGAAGCCAGCATGCAAACGAAGCGATGCGGCAAAGGCGATCATCGCGGCGTTGTCGGTGCAGAGTTCAGGGACGGCCGTGAGAAGTTTCACGCCCGCGCGATTGCACGCATCGCCCATCTCATCGCGCAACACGCGATTGCAACTCACTCCCCCGCTCACGGTGACCAGTTTCGCGCCGCACTCGCGCGCCGCGCGCAACGTCTTCTTCACCAGGACTTCCAGGACGGCACGCTGGAAAGACGCGCAGAGATCGTCGCGTGTGTCATCAGAAATCGCCGTTAGTTTCGCGATCTGATACCGCACCGAGGTCTTCAACCCGCTGAAGCTGAAGTTATGGTCGCCTGAGTCCAGCATGCTCCGCGGAAAATCAAAGCGCGCGGCATCGCCTGACAACGCACGCCGCTCGATCTCCGGGCCACCCGGATAACCGAGGCCGAGCATCTTCGCGACTTTATCGAACGCTTCGCCCGCGGCGTCGTCCACCGTTCGGCCGAGGATGCGGTACTCAGTGAGCGAGCGCACCTCGACTAGCAGCGTGTGTCCACCGCTGACAATCAAGGAGACGTTCGGGTCGATCTCGAAATCGCCAGTGAAGAAGGGCGAGAGCAAATGGCCTTCGAGATGATTGATCGCCAGATACGGTTTCGCGAAACCCAGGGCGAGACCTTTCGCGATGGAAGCACCGATCATAAGGGAACTCGCCAGCCCCGGGCCCGATGTCGCGGCAAACGCATCCACCTCACTTAGGTCGATGCCTGCTTTTTTTGCCGCGCTCTCCAAAAGGCGTGGCGCGTGCAGAAGATGATTACGAGATGCCACTTCTGGAACAACGCCGCCGTATGCTTCGTGCTCCGTTTGCGATGCAACTTCGCTCGCCAACAGTTCGTGGCCACGCAAGATAGCGACGGCGGTCTCGTCGCAGGAAGTTTCAATCGCGAGGATTATCACACGACCATTGTAGGGCA